>JBDOMX010000336.1:0-19713 GCA_039831615.1 Planctomycetaceae bacterium | reverse complement strand
CCTTCGCTTTGAGTGAAAACTCGATGGTTTGATACGGGGGAGCGCAACAGTTTTCCCTTCTCCCCGCAAACCCAATCCCTCCATTTTCCGGCACGTGCATCAGGCCAGGTCCGGGCTCGTACCGAAACCTGACGGCCTGCCGCGCGAACCGTTTTGCATGACAACATGCCAAGCCTTCTGGATGAAGAAAAGACCATGCTCCCATCAGTCATATCCCGGGATTTCATACGAAACCATCGACGATCGTCGGCTGTTCGTAAGGGCGCGGCCATCGTTGAAATGGCGATCGTGCTGCCAGTATTCATGATGCTTATCCTTGGCATCATTGAATTTGGCCGAGCGATGTCGGTCAGTCAAATGGTGAGCAACGCGTCGCGTGAAGGATGCCGTCGGGCGGTTCTTGATGACAGTCAGACTTCCACGATTGAGACTGAAGTGAAAGATTTCCTGTCAAATTCTCTCGGAATCAGCACCGGCGATGTGACCGTCGAGTGCTACGTCAACGATGTGCTGACGAATGTCAATACAGCCATGGAAAACGACAAAATCACAGTCAACGTGGAAGTGGACGCCAACGATGTGAGTTACTTCGCTGGAGGATACCTTGCCGGAAAGAAGCTCACTGGCGAAACAACGATGCGGCACGAATAGCTTTGATTGTCGTGGACGCCTGCAACTTCACACGATGAGATCGTGAATGACATTCCCGGCAACGTCCGTCAGGCGGTAGTCGCGTCCGTTGAAGCGATACGTCAGTTTTTCGTGGTCAATCCCCATGAGATGCAGGATCGTCGCGTGCAGGTCGTTCACGCCGACGCGGTTTTCAACGGCCTTGTAGCCGAAGTCATCGCTGGCCCCATAGTGGACGCCGCCTTTGATACCGCCACCAGCCATCCACATGGTGAAGGCATTCGGATTGTGATCGCGTCCCATACTGCCCTGGGAATCGGATGTTCGGCCAAATTCACCGCCCCAGATGACCAGCGTGTCTTCCAGCATTCCACGTTGCTTGAGGTCAGCCAGCAAGGCCCCGATCGGCTGGTCGACACTCTGTCCGGCAATCCGGTGGTTCGCTCCGATGTCGCTGTGACCGTCCCAGGGAACGTCCGCCACACCTCCGCCTGCTCCGTTTGTGCCCGCATACAGTTGAACAAAACGGACACCGCGTTCAATCAGACGACGTGCTGTGATGCATTGTTTGGCAACGAGTTCTGTCTCTTTCCGGTTCACGCCGTAGGCCTGATGCGTCTGTTCCGATTCCTGTGTAATGTCCATTGCTTCGGGGGCAGCTGTTTGCATGCGGTAGGCCAGCTCGAAAGATTCCAGACGTGCAGCCAGATCAGCTTCATGGGGTCTGAGTTGCTGATGCCGGGAGTTCATCTCTTTCAGCAAATCCAGTTGTGCGCGCTGCTGAGCCTCGGTCATGTTGCTGCGACGTGCCAGATTTGAGATCGGCGTCTCGTTGCGCCCATCGATCGAAGTCGGCTGAAAGACCTTAGGCAGAAAACCGGGCGACCAGATCGGCTTGCCTCCACGAGGCATGTTTCCGTGCAGAACCACAAAGCCCGGCAGGTTGTTGTTCTCAGTGCCCAGACCATATGTGATCCAGGAACCAACCGCCGGGCGTCCCTGCAGAAACATGCCCGAATTCATTTCCAACATCGCCGGCGTATGATTGTTCGACTGCGAGAAACACGAATAGACAAACGCCATGTCATCGACTTGTCTTGCCGTGTGCGGGAAGATCTCTGACACCCACGCGCCCGATTCGCCGTAACGCCGGAACCGAAATGGGGACTTGAGCAATTTGCCGCTGGTGGTGAAAAACCCGGTTTTCGGGTCGGCACCTGCCAGCTGCTGACCATGGCGGCGCTGAAGCTGTGGCTTGTAGTCGAACGTGTCGACCTGAGACGGGCTGCCGGGCATGAACAGCCAGATGATCGACTTCGCCTTCGCTTCGAAGTGCGGCTGACGCGGCCGCATAAGCTGTGTCTCAGCCCCGGCATCGGCGCTCGACAGGAGGCCCTGTTCGCCAAGCAGACTGGTGAGCGCCAGGCTGCCGCTGCCCAGCGCAGCATTGCGGAGGAAGTGTCGGCGTGATTCAAAATCGAATAAGCAAGAGGTCATCGTTTCATCCGCCACAAACTGGTTCTGAATCCGCTGTACCGGTCATTGGCCTGCGGACTCGAAACGCTCGCTTACGCGTACGGTCATGAGCGACATTACAGCGTATTACGCTGATTCGTGGCCGCGGCGGGAGTGTCAGAGCCCATCATTCATTGGTCCCCGCGAGCCAGTACCCACCACGACATTTCGAAAACTGCTCTAGTCCACGTAAACGAACTCATTCAAACACAGCATCAACTGACAGTAGTCAGCGACGGCGGTGACCATCGCCGACTCTTCGTTCCCGTATCTTAAAGCCTGTTCTTCGATGAATGCACTCATCTGCTCGACTTCGTGTGGTTGTGGGGGTCGCGACAAGGTAGTCCAGAATGCCGTTCCGACGATATCCTGCCGGTGCGTTTCGCTTTGTTCCAGCACCCGATTCGCCAGTTGTTCTGCGAGCCGGCGAATCAGAGGAGAGTTCATCATCGCGAGGGCCTGCGGCGGAACTGTCGTGACGCCTCGGTCGCCAATGCTCTGAATCGCATCAGGCGCATCGAACAACTGGAGAAGCGGAATCAGGTTCCCGCGTTTAACTTTCAAATAGACACTGCGTCTCCCTTCCGCTTCTTCAAGCGAACCAGATCCGAACATTTTTTCGTCCAGTGAACCGCTGACAGCGAGAAGGTTGTCGCGTATAATCTCAGCTTCCATGCGCTGCGGTGAGCGCCGCCACCACAGCTGATTGTCAGGATCCTTTCGCAGACCGGCCTCAATCGTTTCTCCGCCCTGCCTGTAAACGGCGCTTCTCAGAATCAACCGGTGGATCGGCTTGAGTCTCCAGCCACCGTCGACCAGCATGGTGGCGAGGTAGTCAAGCAGCTCGGGATGAGTCGGGCGAGTCCCCTGACGACCATAGTCGCTGGGCGTTGCCACGATTCCCGTTCCAAAGTGATGTTGCCACAGGCGGTTCACAATCACCCGGGCCAGAAGATGTCCGGCACCGTGTTCGACATCGGTTAACCATTCTCCAAGGGCAATTCGAGGATGCTTGTGAACATCTTCCTGAGCATCCGACGGAACGCGGAGCCATCTCTCTTCCCGGTCGTCGCTGTTCATCAGCACACGAAGAAAGGCCGGCGTTGCTCGGCCGGATTTGGAGTTTGAGTTACCACGTGCCAGAAAGTAAACCCTGCGGGTGTCGTCGCCGAAGTTGTAAGTCGCCCCCCCCTGGCGAGCGGCAAACACCTTCGTGACCTGCGGCTGCGGTTTTTCCGCCAAATGCTCCTTCTCGGCCTGATCCAAACGAGACCATTCCCGGTCTCTCGAAGCAAACCATTGCAGGAGCTCCTGTTTCCCGCCGTCGCTGCGCTGATCCTCGCCGAGCTTGAGAGTGACCAGAATATTCTCAGGGGTGGCCTTCCTGGTCGAACGAAAATAGAAGCCAGACGGTCCACCAGCATTAACGATTTTTAACAGCAATTCATTGCGGCCCGCATTCAGGTGCAGCGTCGTGACGTGCTGATCGGGCTTTGCCTCACCCATCATGGGTTTGGCCAGCACTGGTTTCTGATTCAGGAATACTTTGATTCCGTCGTCAAACCCGAATGACACGTCCAGTGGCGCATCCTGATCAACATGGATCGTTCGAAAAAGGTAGTTGGCCGAATTACTGCCGGTTAACGTGTTGTGAACAGTTGCGTCTGTCCATTCCGGCTTTTCTGCCCACTGGATTTCACCGACAGGATTCGCCAGCTCGACGTGGTCCTCCGGTTCAAATCGCTGATCGAATGCTGTCTTGAAATCGGCAGCTGTGAATGGGCCGATGTGATGCCAGGTACTCAGGATGACTTCTGAAGCTGGCGTTGCACCGGTCTTCTCCCAGGCAGCCAGTTGAATCGGCAATACTTCTTTCTCGTATTGAGTTCGCGCATCGATGAACGGCTGGTGTTCGGCGTTGAAGCCGTCGAGAGCTGTCTTTGTTTCAATCGGATCAGGATCCCAGTCATAGTCCTGGAAACCCGTCTGCTCAAAGCACGCCGCAAAACGGTAGTAGTCACGATGGCCAACAGGATCAAATTTGTGATCATGGCATCTGGCGCATCCTATCGTCAGACCGAGCATCGACGTCCCAAGTGTTCCGATGATGTCATCCAGTTGCTCATAGCGGCTGCGTTCACGCTCCTTCTGAGTCTGCTGCGACGTAAAAGGTCCGGCAGCGAGAAATCCTGTCGCGGCCTGGGCCATGAAGTCCAGAGGTGCGATCAGATCACCCGCCATCTGCAGCCGGATGAATTCGTCGTACGGCATGTCATCGTTGAATGCTTTAATAACAAAGTCGCGGTAATGAAAAGCGGCTTCGCGATCTTTGTCGAACGCGTATCCGTTGCTTTCAGCGAATCGTGCAAGATCAAGCCAGTGTCGCGCCCAGCGTTCTCCAAAGTGCGGGCCATCGAGCAAGCGATCGACCAGCTGGTCATACGCGTCCGGCGACTCGTCATTCACGTAGTCTTCAACCACGCTTCGTTCCGGTGGCAGTCCCCATACGTCGAAGTACAGTCGCCGGATCAACGTCGTCCGTGCGGCAGCCTCGTTCGGAACAATGCCCCGTTCTTCGAGCTTCGCCAGGATGAAATGATCAATATCCGTCATCGCCCAGTCCGTGTTCCTAACCGTGGGTGGCACTGATGTTCGCAGTGGCTGAAACGACCAAAACGTTTTTCCGGCAGCAACGTCGATATCCTTTTGTTCCACTGCTGCGTGCTGTCCGTCACGAGGATCGGGGGCGCCCATTTCGACCCATTTCACGAAGTCGTTGATCACGTTCTGCGGCAGCTTCGACCTGGGAGGCATCTCGAAGGAGTCATGTTTGATGGCTGAAATCAGCAGGCTCGATTCCGGATTCCCGGGCACCACGGCAGGACCGCTTTCACCGCCTTTGCGGATGGCGTCTCGGCTGTCGAGCAGTAGTTTGCCCTGGAGCTGTTTCGCGATCACAGCCTTCTCCGAGTGACATTGATAACAAGTCTCAACGAGTACCGGGCGAATCTTAGATTCAAAGAATGCGAATCCCTCTGCCGACGGCGATTCATCAGCCAGAACCGAGCCGGACCAGAGGACGAGAATGGAAACACCGAGGCTTTTCATGGCGGGATCTGCACGGACGCATGGAGGGACCGGGACAACCCAACAGTGTCCGACATTGCCAGAGAGATGGCAAGGATTCGCTGGCCAGGTCACTCGGACGCGCGAGGATCAGACGTGGAAGACCACCGCTTTCCTAAAACCAGCCAGCAGCGGCGCCCCCATCAACTCCACACCGCGAACCTTTCAGGACAGCCAGGACCTGATCAAGAAATTCCCGAACCTTAAGGGAATCTTCGGGATCAGTTCGGTCTCGTTTCCCGGGGCCGCCGAAGCGGTCAAGCAAGCTGGAAAAACCGGCGAGATCTTAGTGACCGGTTTATCGACCCCAAAAGATATGCAGCCATATGTCAAAGGTGGCGAAGTCAAAACGGTGGTGTTGTGGAACACGCTGGACCTGGGGTATCTCACGGTTTACGCCGCAGCAGCAATCAGGTCCGGAAAACTAAAACCAGGAGCAACCGAATTCACGGCAGGTCGGCTGGGTAAGAAGCAGATTTCCGGCGATCAAATCCTGCTCGGAGATGTGCTGTTGTTCACAAAAGACAATATTGATCAGTTTGATTTCTAAAGGTCCACCCGAACACACTGTTGCATTACGTCTTACTGCTGGATGCGACGAGGTGAGGGAAGGAAAATGAAACAAAGATTCTCATATCTCTTTTTGATGGTGTTCTCGCCCTTGGCTCTTCAAGCAGCAGGACGGTTTCTGCCATTCTCAGAGTGTTCATCTTTTAAAGGAGCTACCGCTCGTGGAAATCACCAAAGTCCGTGTCCGTCACGCCGACCGATCCATCTGGGGACACCTCGCGGAACGTGAAAAGACGCTCCCGCTGGTGACTCCGCTGGACATCTACGCAGACTTCCAGGAAACGCGAGGGAGCTGGTTCTGGGAGTCCGGCATGGCGCTTGTCGAAATCGAAACCGACGAGGGAATTATCGGCCGTGGCTGGTGCGAAGATGGCTGCCGCGCCGTGGCTCCCGTCATTGAAAACCATCTGGTTCGTCTGCTCACCGGACAGAATCCGTTCGAAGTCGAAGGCATCTACGATCGACTGTACCGCAGCACTCTGCCATACGGCCGCAAAGGCATAGCACTTCAGGCCATTAGTGCGATTGATATCGCGCTGTGGGACATTGCCGGGAAAGCGACCGCCAAACCAGTTTTTGAACTGCTTGGAGGCCCCGTTCGCAAACGCGTCCCGGTCTATGCCTCCGCACTGCACCCCGTTGGTCGTCAACCAGTGCAGGAAGAAGCAAAGACATACGTGGAGCAGGGCTTTTCCGGGATGAAGTGCCGTTTCCCGTATGGACCGGGAAACGGTGTGCAGGGCATGGCTGCCAATGAAGCCCACATTGCCTGCATTCGTGAGACTGTTGGTGATGACATCGAACTCATGGCCGATGCTTATATGGGCTGGGACTTCAACTACGCGAGGAAAATGTGCCGTCGCCTGGAACAGTACAACCTGGCATGGGTTGAGGAGGCTTTTGTTCCGGATGACCTCGACAGTTACGCCAGACTCAGACAGGAAACGTCAATTCCAATCTCCGGCGGCGAACACGAATACACACGCTACGGTTTTCAGCAAATCATCAGCAAACGCGCCATGGACATTATCCAGCCGGACCTGCGTCGCTGCGGTGGCTTTACAGAAGCTCGCAAAATCGCGGCGATGGCATCGGCAGCCGGCGTCACGCTGATCCCTCATGCCTACGGCATCACACACCTGCATCTGGCTCTGGCATTTCCCGAGATTCCGATGGTGGAATACTTCCCGGTCCCGTGCTGGGACACCCTGCCGGACGTGGACACAGAACCAATCTTTTTCGGTGAACCCCAGCCACAAAACGGATATGTGGCCGTCGAAACAAAGCCAGGACTGGGGGTCGAAGTTAATGATCGCATTTTCTGAACTGCAGCCGGGTCGTTAACCTGTTCGATGAACTGTCGACCGCCTGCTGAAAACAGGGCACAAAGCGTCCACTGATTTGACTCACAGCAGATTACGTCCCTCAGAACAAACCCTGAGAGTACAGACTCAGGCTATTCATCGTCGCTGAGAAAACAGGTGCTGGCATAGCCTTCGACTCACACACCATCGTAGGCATCACCCATGGAATGTCCGTTTTGATTGTACCGACATTGCGATGAACCCTGTCAGGCTCTCGCAAACACCGACAAGAGGCAGCAAATCGGTGCTGGACAATGCTGAGCGACTCGTTTTGCATCGAACCGAACTATGCTCCAGCATCACACCGACGGCGGCGTATGCTGATCCAGCTGAAGAACACAATCCCCAGCACAAACGGAACTCCGTAGGGCGCCACTTCGAACCTCTGAGACGCGTTGTCAATAATCCCGTCGAAGGAATGCAGCCGGGAGACTAAAAACATGACAAGATAGCTCGTCAGGAACAACCAGCCGGCGCGAGGAACTGCCGGCACGCATAGCCCGGATCTCGCACGCCACAGAGTGTGGCAGGCCACGATGCAACCGATCACGATCAGGAGTATTGGGAGATAGAAGTCAACACTTTCCATGAACGCATCTTTTTCCATACCAAACCAGGTGAAGTAGTATTGCGATTTTTTCCGGGTCACCACATAGAACGACACGAGCAACGGCAGCCACACACCAATCAGTCGTTCTGCTGCCGAAATCCATCGTGCCGATGACCCGTCCCGTTGATCGGTACTGATGTCATCGGACCGTGGCCGATTAAACAGATAGAAACTGACCCCCAGTGTGACACCTCCCAACACTCCGCATGAGGACTCCCAGTATTTCCACAGACTTCCGCTCTGGAAAAGAGGAAGGTGCAACCACTCAAAAGCTGTAAAGGCGCAGCCAAAACCAACACCGGTCGTCACGATAAAACCAACTTTGTTCCAGTCTCTTCTCAACACCTCGAAGATCAGCCCACCAACATAGAATCCCAGCCACATCATGGACTCCACAAGCGTTCGAACGGTGCGTTTACAATCGGGACACGCGCAGTCTGGACACGCTTCAAGGTTGCTGTAGTCGACCTGCCCATACAGCGGCATAATCAGGTCCATGCGTGCCAGGGCAAACTCACGAAAGGCCCACGCAACTCCGACGACCAGGCAGATCCGTGCGACCCACTGCCACCATGGGATTCGTCGCACAAATCCCGTCCAGCTCAGCACAACCCCGGCCACTCCTCCCCAGCCACAACCACAAAGAAAGACCCACCAGTAGCCCAGTCGAGGAGGAATTTCGACCAGTTCACCGTCGTTGTAGTTGAGATGGAACATCCCCTGGATCCAGGAATGAAACTGGCCATAACCGTGTTGACCGCCCAGGTAGAAGCCCACAACCGATGCGAGGACAAACCATCCGCTGCCGTAGGGGCGTTGGTTGTCGTCACGACACGACGCGCTGAGGTAATACCACGCAAGTCCCCAGATGAGCCCATTCGTCCATCCACAGCCTTCGTTGGACATACGGACTCCGGACCAGTAGCCGCCACCAACCATTCCGAGAAAGAGGGCCGGCAAGACAAGCGAATCAAAGACACTCGGTCGTGAATTCATGCTGCCAGTCCTCGAATCACTTCCTGTTGCTTCAGTTCCAGACAGGAATGCTTCAGGTCAATCTTCCGGAGTCGGTCGATATCACAGTTGCTCCGGGTCCGCGTTTGATCAATCAGTTCGCAATTTTGTTCGGGAAACCCTGAACAGTGCCGGTTTGATGACCTGTACACGCCGGCACGTCGTTACCACCACACGACAAAGCATAAAATCCAGCCGATTGCCACCACCGCAATCACCAATGCAGCGGGAACACCAAACGCAGCCGTGCGTGTCACAGAAATCTCTCGCACCGACTGCTGACTGTTCCGCAGCCACTCGCTCTTTTCTTCCTGCACCAGTTGCCCGCGCCTCGATTCCCATCCGGTGAACAACGACACTAGTACCATCGTCCCTGCCGTCAGTCCCATGCTGATCGGATAGGCTGCATGCCCGCCGACATAAAAATCGGACTCAGGTCGCTCAGCAAACGGAACGCAAGGAAGGAAACGGCTGCAGCTATTACTTCCTTCGACAGGCCATCACAATCCTGATGTCGTCAAAGCTGACTTCGCGGTTGAGCGATTCGAAGATGGGTTTGAGACGTTCGCCTCCCTGTTGAGTAATCGCTGCCTCAATTCTTTCGAGTCGCTCCGCCGGAACCCAGGGCGCGGCGTCGTCGATTTTACGGATTTGAATGTAGTTGACGAGGTAGCCTGCGACGGTGCTGTGAGCTCGATCCAGCTGCAGGCACACTTCGTCCACGGTCAGTCCCTGATCAAACAGTTCGAAGTAAACACTGGATTTCGAATTGAGTTGCCCGGCCGTTGATTTCGGTGGCGGATCGGGGACAGGGGAGCCTGGGTCGGCGGCGATATCGTGTTCCAGACCGCTGGCTGCGCACCATTCGGCAATCTCGTGAGTGAATCGCGTGCCAAACTGCTCCTGCTTCTGAGCACCGATCCCGTAAACGTGCAGAATACCGACGGCCGTGGTTGGCCGATATTTGGCCAGTTCTCGAAGAGTCACATCCCCAAAGATCACATACGGCGGAACGCCGCGTTCGACAGCGATTTCCATGCGGATCTGGCGCAGATGTTCGAAAAGCGGACGATCGACTCTATCCCACCGTTCGGTCGTCACCATACTTTGACGACGCGGTCGCGGCCGCGTGAGCGCCACCTGCTGCTCACCTCGCATCACCTGCCAACCGGACTCGGTCACCTTGAGTACCGGGTGCTCACCATCTTTCACCAACAGGCCGATGCCGATCAACTGATCGATCCAGCTGCGAACGACATGCTCGGACTCGTCTTTCAACAATCCCCAGGTACTCAGTTTGTGGTGACCGTTCGACAAAATTTTCTTATTTCGAGAGCCCCTCAGGACCTGACAGGTATAGCCGGCTCCGAACCCCTGATTTTGCCGGCAGACACCGGACAGAATTTTTTGGGCCGTGACGGTGGCATCGGCGACAGCTTCTGTTTCCTCAAGGCAGATGTCGCAGGCACCGCAATTCGACTTGTCTAACTCTTCGCCGAAGTGGCCACAGATGTGAACGTGTCGACAGCCGTGGCTGATGCAAAAGGATTCCATCCCGGACAATGCAGTTCGCGATGCCGCGCGGTTGTCTTCTGTTTCCGACTGATCAATCAGGAACTCCCAGGTACTGACGTCTCGGCCCGAGAAAAACAACCAGCATTCGGCTTCGAGGCCATCGCGCCCGGCACGACCGCTTTCCTGTTGCCATGCTTCAACGCTCCGTGGCATCTCAGCGTGAATCACAAACCGGACGTTGCTTTTGTCAATGCCCATCCCAAACGCCACAGTGGCGACGATGATGTCGATATCGTCATTGATGAACGCATCCTGGTGTTTCTTTCGCGTTTCTCCGTCGAGACCGGCGTGGTACGGGAGTGTTCGGTAGCCCAGGGCATTCAATGAGTTACTGGTCTCCTCCACATTATTGCGGCTGATGCAGTAGATAATGCCGGACTCGCCCTGACGCCCCTGAAGAACGCCGCGAATCTGGCTGAGCGAATCGTAGCGTCGTTCAACCCGGTACGTGAGATTCGGTCGGTCAAATGATCCAACCAGTACGGTCGGATCGACCAACTCCATTTGTTGACAGATATCGCCGCGCACGCTTTCCGTCGCTGTGGCAGTAAATGCATGAAACGAGACGCCGGGAAACGCGGTTCGAAGCAGGTGCAGCTTCCGGTATTCCGGGCGAAAATCGTGTCCCCAATGGCTAATGCAGTGGGCTTCGTCAATCGCAATGAAGCTGATTTTTGTTTGCTGCAGAAAACGGATGGTCGTTTCCTGAACCAGGCGCTCCGGCGCGGCGAACAACATCTTGAGTTGACCAGACCGCACGCGTTCTGCCACATCACGACGTTCGATGAGACTGAGTGAACTGTTCACGAAAGCAGCCTGAACGCCGCACGCGGTCAGAGCATCGACCTGATCCTTCATCAACGCGATCAGAGGACTGACAATGATGGCCATCCCCTCGCCACAGACCGCCGGTACCTGGTAACACAGTGATTTTCCGCCACCCGTTGGCAACACGACGACGGAGTCACGCTGTTCCATCACCAGCTGCATTGCTTCCTGCTGCAGTGGACGGAATGAGTCGTATCCCCAGTATCTCCTGAGCGCCTCCCGCATTTTTTGTATGGCAGCGTCTTCCGTCGCTGTCGTCGATAGTGAAGAGGACACGTCAATCTTTCCGCAGCATCATGGAAGGTGGGGAACGCGTCGTGCATCTTAGGTGAAACGGCACAGCAGCTGAAACCACCCATGTTCGTTTCCACCGGCTCGTCGCCCCACGGCAGGCGTCCGGCCAACGAACGTGTTTCCCTGATGTTGTTCCACGCTGCATATTCCTCATTCGGTTTTCGTGAGCCGCTCCACCTCGTACTGCAAATGCGGATTCTGCGGGCCCGGCCTGAAGATACGAAATCCAGGTCGTTCAGCAAAACTGCGATGAATCGCGGACGCCCGATCGACATCGTGTTCGCCCGCATGGGCGTACAGCAAATACCGCAACACCAGCGAATCACCTGCATTGATACGATGGCCGGTGTGCATCCCAAATGAGGCGCCCATCCAGCCGTCGGTGCGAACATGCCAGTGCGTTGGATAACGAAGATTGGCCGGGTGATCGAAGTAGGTAATGCCTTCCCGAACGACTCGACGATTCTGATTCTGTCCAACGATCACCGGTCCGGAATAATCCATCCAGCGAGCCGGACGCCCAAAGATGTTTTTTTCTCCAATAGCTCCTTCACTATTGGTCAATTGTCCTCCACCAAACCGGGCGGACAACGTCTTCGAGACACGCACCGCGAGTGGCCCGAAATTCGTCTTGTCCAGTGATACCGAGTCCACTCCCTGCGGTGGGCGAAATGTAATCTGCAATTCCAGTGCGTGTTCGTTGTCCGGCAGCGGCCGGAGTGCCGCCACGATATCCTGCTCCATGATTTCCGTACCATTTTCGTCATACCACCCCAATCGCGACGCCATGATGGCTTCCTCGTCGCTGTCACTGTATCGATACCAGTGCTTTTGACGAATTCTCGCATCGGTCTGGTCCGACCAGAAGTCAATGCCATTGACCTTGTGATAGGCGAACCACACGGATCGGTGGTGATCGTGGTCCTGCGCGCCCGGATGTCCCATTCGTGTGAGCGACACACCGGACGGCCCGTTGAACGGATAGAAGAACGGTCGAGGATATTGATCCCCATAGTGCCAGCGCAGTTTTTCGACGCCATCCACACGGAATGCCACCTGCCGATCCGCAAGAGGCATGACCTCACACCGCTGCACAACAAAGTCATCGGCCTGCACTGCACCTGAAACAAACAACAGAACCACCCGACTGATAAGAGTTTTCATGGTAGTGCTTCGACGAAAGGGACAAGGCACGCTGCTGACGACCGGACATCGGGGACAGACCACAGAAGTCGTCCAACTGTTGCTGCTGTTGCGAATACCATGCCGGCGTCGGTCGATCACTGCGGCCGTTGCCGGCTGCAATGATTCACGTGAGCGAACACAGTGGATGAGCTCGAACGAGCCGTTTCTGAGCGTTTTGGCGGTATCATTCAGGGTGGTGCTGATTGAATCAACGCCTTTCCGGCAGGTTGTTTTTGCGCCAGAAATCGCCGGACCGTTCGATCGTGCAGGACATCCTCGCGATCAATGACAACATCGAATTCAGGGAACATAGCCGCAAGCTCGCCCGGCAACAGGACGAACGCTGGATTTCTAATGTGACTGTCCGGTCGGTCGCACTGGGCCGCCGAAAACGTTTCATACACCAGCCAGCCGCCGGGACGCAACGCAGTGCGCAGAATTCGCGGCACCGTCTCTCGGTCCAGGAATCGAAACACCACCGCAAGGTCATACGCGTTGGCTGCCGGAACCCAGTCGTCAAGGTCCGCATTGATCCAGGCAACGTCAGCGTCGCTGCCTGCGGCACGCCCTTGAGCAAGCTCCAGACCATTCAGTGAGATGTCGACAGCATCACACCGCCATCCGCGCTGGGCCAGCCAAATTGCGTTGTGTCCGAGCCCACAGGCGACATCCAGCGCCCTGGGGCGAGACTCAGGTTCAGCGGCTGCGGTCTCGATGAGTTGGAGTGCTTCGACGAGCCACTGGTCAGGTCCGGGGATCGACGTCGACTCGCACTTCGCATATTTCTCGTTCCATCGGTCCCGGTCACGTGCCGACATCGGTATCATCCCGGCTTGTCAGTCTGGTCGGATTTGCTCCGCCTCGAGAAATCCAGTTGAACGTCATGGTTCAGTCGGCTCCGCAGCGACAAGTCCCAGCTCATCGGCGATCGACTGCATGGCCGCGATCACGAATGCAATGTGCTCGTTCAGGCCGACCCCCAAATCCTCCGCACCTCGGATGATGTCATCACGATGAATTGCAGCGGCGAACGATGCCTGCTTCATTTTTTTGCGCACACTCTTCGGAGTGAGTCCCTCAAGTCGTCCCGGACGCACCAACGCGCACGCGCTCACGAAACCGCTCAATTCGTCACACGCATAGAGAGCCTTGTCCATCAACGAGATTCGGGGGCAGTCATCAAGGTAGTCGGCATGTGACTTGATCGCGTAGATGATCTCGTCCGGATAGCCTCGCTCGGCAAGAATCGCGGCCCCCTGGAGTGGATGGTCAGGGGGATCAGGCCATTTCTGATAATCGAAATCATGTAACAGTCCCACGGTGCCCCAGATCGTCTCATCATGACCGAACTGACGCGCATACGCTCGCATGGCCGCCTCAACCGCAAACATGTGCCGAATCAGGCTTTCGCTGGTGGTGAACTCCCGAAGCAAAGCTAAGTCGTCCTGTCGTGTCACGCTATGGTTCTCCTGATGTGTTCGATCTGTTCGATCTCTGCCGGGTGCAACCTGAACTTAAAGATGTCAAGATCGGCCCGCATGTGGTCGACGTTCGTTGTTCCGGTAAGCGGTATCATGCCGGCGTCCATGGCAAACCGGAAGGCGATTTGTGAGGTGGTTCGAGCGTGGCGTGCCGCGATTTTGGTGAATTCCGGCGACGCCAGTGATTCACGGTTGGCGGTGAGCAGAGAAAACGCCTGATAGGCCAATCCATTGGCGCGACAGAAGTCCCGGATGTCATGGTCCCAGCCGCGAACCGCATAGCACCGGTTTTGGACAGTGCGCGGCTGAACCTGAGCATCCTGGCAGAAGCACTTGAGTTGCTCGAGAGTGACGTTGCTGACACCAATCCACCGTGCGCGGCCACTGTTGTGAATGGCTTCCATCGCCCGCCAGGCGGCCCAGTCGTCTGAGGTCAGACCAGTGGAACCTGCCGGTCCATGCAACAAATAGGAGTCAACCCGCTCGACACCCAGATGCTTCAATGAGCTCGCGAACGACTGCTCGACCTGGACGGGAATTGAGGCCCCTGGATCGTATGGCAGACGATGATCCTGCCCCCTCTGAAAAGTGAATTTGGTTTGCAGAAACAAGTCCTCACGCCCCACAACTCCGTGTGCAATTAAGCCGGAGACCGCCTGTCCGACTGCAGATTCGTGATAATGTCGTCGCTGATTCGCGGTGTCGATGGCACGAAATCCACACCGGACAGCGAGCTCGGTCAGACGTTTTGTCTGGTCTTCTTTCCAGGCAGTTCCGTAGAAGAATTCCGGGAATTCAATACCATCAGTCACCAGGGCACGGTCGGACATCGAATTCTCCAGATTGGCATTCCGGGCCGTATTCGAATTGGGAACGACATCGGTTTCAGTAGTGGGTTTGGTTAGTCCCTTCGACTTCAGACTAGTTTTGACGTTCCGACAGATTTTGTAAACGCTCACAGCAGGACGCACGGATTTGAAGTCGTCGTGAAACCGGGTTGAAGCGTCGCATCACAGGATACCGGAGAATCTGATTCAAGAACGCTTTCGAGCGGTCGAGAGAACATTACTCCGTGTGCTACGATTGCGGGCCGAACTCCTTCAGTCACAGAACTCACCGATTGGATTGCCGGATGGTATCGCATTTGACATATAAAGAACTCACCGACGGGCTCTCCGAGATTCGACAGTCTCCGGCGGACAAAGGCATCCTGAAAGCGATTGTCGTTCGGCCTGTGTCCGATGAGCGAACGTCACTGGCAGAGTGTAAGATCAGCCCGGAACTGGGCGTGCACGGAGATAACTGGGCAAAGGGCTGCTGGATGTCGTTGCCTGATGGAAGACCGGATCCCGATGTGCAGATTGCGATCACGAATTCACGCGCCATCGGGCTGATCGCTCAGGACGAGGATCGCTGGCAGTTAGCGGGCGACAATCTCTACGCGGACCTGGATCTCAGCGCGGACAATCTGCGGACCGGACAACAACTCTCCGTGGGTTCAGCCATCCTCGAAATTACAGAAGTCGCCCACAATGCGTGTAAGAAATTCGCAGAGCGCTTCGGGACTGATGCTGCGAAGTTCATCAACTCGGAGGTCGGCAGGAAGCTGCACCTGCGGGGGATCTACGCCAAAGTTGTGCAGGCGGGAACTGTCCATGTCGGCGACGTGATCGAGAAACGCTGAGGGCCGGCCACCATTGCCGGCCATTGCATCCGAAGTCACCACACTGTCATTCGGAACATCTCACCTGCGGGTTTCGACGGACTGTGCTCCTTCCAGAGCTGCGTTCTTCCATGTCAGGAATCGTTGGCGGGCCTCGACCAGACTTCCGTCGTGGACAAACGGCACGCCGCTCGCCTCGACCTCAGCGTGTGGAGCAATGTCAGTCAACCTGAATTCGGAGAGGTTGCGCCCGTTGTCGTCAAAAGCATTAACGGACTCTGGAAATGTGAATCGCAGCATGTTTGCCGGCCAGTCACTCGGCGCAGATACCTGCCGCGGTTCCTTGATATAGATTTCCAGGCTCTGCGGAACATACGCGAACAGTTGCTGCCGGCCCATCGTGGGTCGCAGACTGCTCGCCTTCGGGAGGCTCGTGACAGGGCGGTCATGGGATGGCCGGTAGTCGACATTCAGGTCAATCGACTTGATCACGCCGCCAGGGTGCGTTCCGTGCTTCATTCCAACTTTGATGCTGTTTTTGCCTCGACGAATCGGTGGATCAGCAACGGTAATGACGATCAGATCCGGCTTTCGCGGCTCGAACTGATAGTGACCTGGCCCCTGAGCCTGACCGTTAATCTCGAGGTTCAGTTCGCCGGGCTTTGACTCACAGTTCTTCAGAGTGACAACCAGCCGCGATGAGAGGATGCGTTGCTCCCTGGCAGCCGCCTCCAGATCGTCGCCGACGGTCATCGTGAACGATTTTGACGCGCCAACCGGCAACCGACACAACAAGGGTCGTGTTCCGCCATTTTCGGCCAGCCGGTGCATCGTGTCATGCGATACCAAATACTGTTTATCGTGATCGCGCAGAACTTGCGGATCCACCGCGTGCTGCAGAAAGAACATCTCTTCCGGCGTGTACGCCTGAAGTACACCACCGAATTTCCATGGCGCAGCCATTGATCGGTGACAATCGTAATTGAAGAGGTAGATTCCATCCGCGCCGCTGTACAGGAAGTTGCCGGCCGCCGCGAAAGTTTGGCGGTTGTTTTGCTGGTAATCGCGGACCTTTGGTTCAATTCCCCCGAGGATGCTGATGCCTGGCGGCTTTTCCAGTGCAACGAATTCCGGAAGGTTCGGCTCAGGATCGAAGTAACCTCGATCCATCGGCGTCACCACATCCACCAGTCCCTGTTGGATCCACGATTGGATGTCGATTCCGGCAGCCGTGCACAGTTCCAGTGACTGGGGGACACGCACGGCCAACCGAATTCTGCATTGACGCTGTCGGGCGGTATTGTTGACGTCCTCGCGCAGCTTTGTGACGAAATCGGTGAGCAGTGGCGATCCTTCCGTTTCTTTGCCTGGCGGGAACAGACAAGGGCTGCGATCAAAATCCAGTTCAATACCGTCAATGTCGTACTGCAGCCACTCGTGGAACAGTGCCAAAAAATGAGTGCGGACGTCCTGCTGCGAGTAGTCCCAGGCATATGACCACCCCTTCTTTGGAGCGTAGACTGCCGCCGGGTGAAAGTCTTTGCCGTGCAGTAATTCGGGATGTTCTTCCTTGAAGAGGCTGCGAACGACCATGAAGCGATCGTCGTCTTCATGGATTTCGTTCATGCGGCAGGACAGCCAGAAACCGATCTTCAGTTCTTTGGCGCGTGCGGAGAGCATTTTCGCAGGATCGTCACCGCGTTCGATCAGCTGACCCAGATTGTCGGCCATGGTCCGTCCCTGCTCGCGGTAGTAGGGATGGACCTGTTCCCAGTCGCGGATATTGTCTCCCATCCGTTCGCCAACGTTTGTTGGATAGATGAAGACGTTTCCTCCGACGATCGGACACCAGAAAAAGTCAGTCACCGCCGTCCCCTGGAGCTCGTTCAACTCGTGACACACAACGTCCTGAGTCACCTTTCCCTTGATATGTGCGATGGCGGCGGCACCACCGTCGGAGTTGAAGACGAACATGGGTGCTGCGGCGCGATCTGATTCCGCGCCGATTGACATAGCGCAGTTCGCCAGGATCGTCACCGTGAAAAAGCGAGACACGATGGAAAGCTGCATCATAAGTCTCTGCTTCGTTTTGCTGTTTGGCACATCAGTCTTAACAATATCGCATTTTTCGAATAGACGTGGCGGGGTCCGGATCGCGGGGGCAATGGATGATGGGCTCTGGCACTTCCGCCGCGGCCACGAATCAGCGTAATACGCTGCGGCGTCAGCCCAACACAGTGCGACGGAAAAATCAAGCCCGGGCGCGACAGCTTCATCAAACAGTACGCAGTTCGACAGTTGTTCGAACCGGCTCGTGCGGCGACGATCTGTATGCCAGCGATCTTAATACCGAAACTACTTCCGCCGCGACCGGGCGAATTCCTGCTGAGTGTGTTCCTCGGCTGCGGCATTGAGTTTCACGAGCAGCTGATCCGGGATTTCCACATGCGTCCCTCCGACGTTGTCCACCACGTGTTCCGGACTCTCAGCTCCGCCGAGAACGGTGGTCACAGCGGGATGCGCGAGACTCCAGGCAATCAACAACCGCGGCCGTGTCGTGTCGAGCTGGCCGGCAATCTCATCGAGCACACCGATCAGCGGACCATACCGAGTGTTTTCTTGGCGACCTGGGGAGAGTCGTCCGCAGTCCTGTGGACTGAAGGCAAGGATCCCCAGGCCCGAGCGTTTGATCACTTCCAGCAAAGCTGTATTCATGCGCAGGCCGGCCGCAATGTGATAATAGTCCTCGGTACCGCTCATTACGCTGCGCCGTTGCCCCGAGGACAACTGCACGTACTGTTCGACCTTTGCCGCAGTAAAATTTGACAGGCCCCAGTACCGGATCTTTCCGGCCCGCACAAGCTGCTCCATCGTGTCAGCGATTGATTCCGGAGCTGTCTGGTCGTCGTCACCGTGCAACAGGAAGAGGTCAAGATAATCCGTTCCCAGCCGCTTCAGGCTGCCCTCACACTTGCTGGTTAGTACGTCGCGGGTGAAGGTGACCTGTTCACCGACTTTGAACGTATTAGCGTCGGAATCTTTGCCCGGTTCATGGTTGGGAGTGGCCTTTGTACAAATGACGACCTCGTCGCGGCGACCCTGAATCACTCGGCCAAGGACGGTTTCAGCACCACCCCAGCCGTAGGCCTCGGCCGAATCAAAGAAGTTGATGCCCACATCCAGGCACTTGTAAAGTACGTTCCGTGCCGCGGGGTTATCGTCGCGGGGCAACTGTCGGAACGCCGTTCCCTGACAGTACCTTGTGACGTGAAGATCCGTCTGTCCGAACCGCACGCGCTCAGGTGCAGGAGCAGTCGATGCGGATGAAACATGGCTGGCAAACGCACCAGCGGCCAGCGCAGACAGCGTGCCGCCGAAGCAACGACGGCTGAGAACACGATCAGTGAATCCCGGATTTAACGAGCAGCAATCGGGATTCGATTGTGATGTTGTCGTGCTCACAATAAACCAACAGCGATCTGCACCACCGTTCGAAAACGGGGTGATCTTCAAGGTTGACGCGTCACCAGCAATCCTGAACCTGCATGATATCCCGCTGCCGACACGTGTCTATCCGCTTGATCGAAAGTCAGGACCTGCCGTTGCAGCGTTTGCTCGCAACCACCGGCAGATCTGAACGCGTTCCGCAGAATGCAGGCTCGTCGCCGCACCGGCAGCTTCGTTACGGCCCCATGTATTCACGGCGGGTTCGCCGCGATTACGAAGGTTGGGCGCAGAGAAAACCACAGCTGTCCGAGACATTTTAATGAGTATCGATTTTGACGACGTTTTACGGTCCACTTTTTACACACAAGGGGTACAATCAAGGGTAGGCCGACTCGATCTTTGCTCCGTGGA
>JBDOMX010000367.1:3961-4404 GCA_039831615.1 Planctomycetaceae bacterium | reverse complement strand
ATGTCCGGCACCATCGGATTTCGATTCCGCAGGATGGAATGACACGACGCGGAGCGATCGCTGCAACCCGAATGACCGCACCAATCAGACGTTTCGGGTCGCCATTCCGATGCAAAGTCGTGATCTGCTTCCTTCTCCCGGAGGGAGAAGGAAGCAGCTGTTGCTTTCAGTTTTTGAATCTGCCGCCAATGAACGGATGTACCCACGGCAAACCAACGCGAGGAAACAATGATCGCCCGTCACGTTACGACAACTCAAATTCGTAACTCCCACCATCATCGTGAATTTTTGAATACGATCATCCCGGCCAGGGATAGTCTCGGTGAGACCGTCCAGTGGGCCAACGTGAATGCCATGTCGTCAGCCACTTGAGTCAATGCGAGAGCGCGCTCTTCTTCACAGTCATCGACTCGATCAGTTCGTTGTCGATGCTTAGAATCTGA
>JBDOMX010000367.1:0-3951 GCA_039831615.1 Planctomycetaceae bacterium | reverse complement strand
GTCCGGTTTCGCTGTGTCGAAGCTGAGTTTTCCGAACGAGCATTTCTCATTGTAGAAGAACAGCGTATCCCCTTCCGGCTCGTGGGATTTCATGTTGGTCAGCCTCGAGCTTTCGAATTCGTAGAGTGCATAGCCGCTATCACGATTGATACGTCGCGCGTCGCTGCGATGACGGTCGGCAGAGATCAGCACCACGCCGTCTATTTCGTGCTTTCCCAGGAAGTCAAAGATCTCGTTCCGTTCGTCCTGATAGCCGTTCCAGGTATCAAGGCTGTCTCCTTTCGAATCGAAGGCCCACGGCACTGGCGAGGCAAGGACCTTGAACGTCGCTCGTGACTGAAGGACGGCGGCTTTCAACCAGGATTTCTGTCGCGGCCCCAGCATACTCGGTTCATCGACGTGCGGATTTGTGCGGTAAAACCGTCCATCAAGCATAAAGAAATTGACGTCGCCGATCGTGAATTGAAACCAGCAACCGGGTCGCTCTTCACCGTCGCCGTAGCCGGGGTTATTCCAGTTGTCGCGAAACAGCTGCCACGACGGCCGTTTCCACGCGGGTTTGTCGATATGCGGCCCGAAGAACAGATCATCCATTGCGCAGTCATGATCGTCCCAGATGGCGAAGATCGCGGTGGATGCCACAAACCGTCGGTATTCGGGAACCGACTGACGGCGATAGTACGTGTAGCGATGGAAGCCGTTCGGCTGTTGCGGAAGATCGATGTAGACGTTGTCGCCCATGAAGAGAAATGCGGACGGGTCGTGCGCAGAGATGGTGTTCCACATCCGCTCGTGATCCGGCACAAACGAAGCTCCGCCACCAAACGCAACATGAAACCGCCCGTGGGTACCGGGCGGAGGATACGTCCGGAACGTTGGGAAGTGCGGTCCCAGGTTCGTCTCGCCGTCGACAACAACGTCGTAGAAATACTCAGTACCGGCCTGCAGACCCGTGACTTCAACCACCGCCGTAAAGTCTCGATCGGCATCGCTGGCAATGACTGAGGATTCAATCGGCCGGGAAAGGTCGTGGGACGTGCTGACCACAATTTGCACGGGAAGCTCGTCCAGGGTGCGGACCCAGAACCTGGCACTGCTGTCCGTCAGGCACCCGAGCAGCGGACCATGGATCAACTGAATCTCTTCCCGGGCTGCCAGCTGACGAAACTCGGGTGTTTCTGTCAGCGGCTTCAACAGATCCCTCGGTCCGGCCAAAAACCGCGCGAAGGGCAGTCCCGCGTCGAGCGCCCGATTCATCGTTGTCAACGCCTGTTGCGTCTCGTCCAATCGACACCAGGCGATCGTGAGCGTAAACAGGGATTCGAGTTCGTGGGGATTGTCCTCGAGGCGTTGTCGGCAGTACGCGATCGCCGCCAGCGGCCGATTCTCGACGATGTCCAGCATCTGCCGCTGGCCGACGCGGCCAGGCCGGAAAGCCTCTCCCTGAATATGGTCGTAGAAGAATCGGCGGTTCCAGGGATCAACGCTGCCGTAATACGGAAGCTTCGATCCAGCCAGCCAGGCGTCGTCGGGAGCATGCTGGCTGAATGCCGAGTTTCCTGCCGTGACAACGACCATCAGCGGCCAGATAAAATGTCTGGATGGAACTGTCATGATGTGCAGCTCGTTCGAATGATCACCGCGGCTTGTTCCCGTGCTCGTTGTGCGAACTGCCAGCCTGCCATCACAGGCTGGCAGCCTGTGTCACGAAGGCGACACTGATTCAACGGCATCAGATTCGCAATCTGGCCTTTCTCATTTGATGGCGATGACCGGGAACCGTGTTGGCTATCTTGCCTCGGTCACGCGTCGCGGCATCGTCTGGGCGCCGACCACTGCGCGCCATTTGCGAAGTTCCTGATAAAGATCGTCCGTGAGGTCGGGTTCTATCTCGGACAGATCATGCTGTTCGCTGATGTCCTGCTGGAGGTCGAACAACTGCAGAGCCCCCGGCGTTTCGATGCCGTCAATGCTCTTGTCGAACCATTCGATGAGCTTGAAATGTCCGCGGCGGATCGCCCCGCTCGGAAACCCGCCCTGATGATGATAGTGCGGATAGTGCCAGTAGATGGCCGAACGCGTCAGTTCACCGGACCGACTGAGCAGAGGCAACAGACTCTCACCGTCGACGTTCGGAAAAGACGGTTTTTCTCCGGCAGCGTCCAGCAGCGTTGGAAACATGTCGACGCTGGTCACAGGGACGTCGCACACCGAACCGGGTTCGACCACGCCCGGCCAGCGGACGATGAACGGCACGCGGATGCCTCCTTCCCACATCTGCGCTTTGCCACCTCGAAGCGGTTTCAGCACGTCGCTGCCCCACATACATCCGTTGTCCGAATAGTAGATGACGAGCGTGTTGTCGGAGAGATTCAACGCGTCGAGCTGGTCGAGAATCCGGCCGACACTGCGGTCGAGCGTGTCCATCATCGCGCCAACGACGGGATTCTGGTCGGGCCGGCTGGAATCGGCCCGGGCCTGGTATTTGGCGACAAGTTCAGGTCGCTCGGTAATCGGACGGTGAATTGAGTTGTGTGTCACGTAGCAAAAAAACGGCTTCGACCGATTTGCTTTGATGAAGGTGAGTGCACGCTCGGTGATCTCGCGGACGTGATGGGCGTCGTCTTCGTACTTACTCTTCGGTCCCGCACCGGGCTTATGTGTCGTGAGCACATCGTCGAATCCCTGCGACGCGGGATCGCCGGGGCGGCCCGGCTTGTATTTCTTATCTATGTTCAGATGCCACTTGCCGAAATGTCCGGTGGAGTAACCCTTGTTTTTCAGTGCTTCGGCAATCGTCACTTCCTCGAGAGGAAGTGATTTCTGCCACGCGGGGACGAGCAGTCTTGAGTCCACAAACTTTTCGGCGGAGCCCGGAATGAAATTCGTGATGTGCAGTCGAGCCGGATACTTGCCAGTCATTATGCTCGCTCGAGTGGGAGAGCAGACCTGGCAGGCGGCGTAGGCGGAAGTGAACCGCATGCCCTCGGCGGCCAGGCGGTCGATGTTCGGCGTCACATAAAAGTGACTCCCATAACATCCCGCCTGATGCCAGCCCTGATCGTCGGCAAGGATGAAGACGATGTTCGGACTACCGGCAGCCTGCACCGGTGCCGGGACTGCGCTGATCCCGGCCAGGAAAAACCCAAAGGTCGACAACAGCCCGAGCGTACGAATGTAAGGAGTCAAGGCAACCCGCGCGGGGCGTTCGACGGGTTTTGAAAGAGCTTGCAACTCGGTGATCACTGCAGGACTCCCTGGAAGTTGTTTCTAAATCCGGTTGATTGCTGAAAAACCACTGGATGAACTACGAACCCGTCAATTGGCCGGCAATCGACTTGACTGACGACACGGCTCCCCAGATCGCCATGGCGAACAACAGCGCCATTACCACATTCTCCCACCATTTATTCTTGTATTCCTCCCCGATGTAGCGGGCACTCGCCGTGATCCGCCAGAGCCCGCCGGCGAGAAACGGTACGAGCACAACCTGCAGACTATTCCCGACAATTGTGAGCGTCACGAAATCGGGCATTCCGGGAAGAGTCCAGACCAACGGAGAAATCAGAGACCACAAAACGACCGCGCGGTAGATGGGGTGGATGCGGTAATCGCTGGGGAGAGGCGCAGTACCGGCTTTCCATCGCAGGTACCCATGACTCGCGAGCGACCCCACGATCAGCGCCATCCCGATGAGCGAGGTAAACACCGCGGCGAACACGCCCACCAGAAACAGCCATCTTCCGATCGGTCCCAAAGGTTCTGCCAGGAGTGCCGACAAATCGGCCACGTCATTGATTTCTTTGCCAGTTCCAAAAATCAATTCGGCGCCCAGTGTCCAGACGGCCAGGTTGAGAATGACCATCACGATGACGGCCAGTAGAAAATCGTATGTTTGGACTCTTCGGTATTGTGGTCCGCGCCAGCCTTTTTGATCGATGAAGTAGGGAT
>JBDOMX010000243.1:0-4414 GCA_039831615.1 Planctomycetaceae bacterium | reverse complement strand
ATGAATCGTGACCCCATTTCGCTCGTCAGTTTCCTGCCAGCCTTCTTCAGTGGATGCTACATTCGGCTGACCGGCGAGCACATGCACCTCAAACTGGTCTGTCAGTCCTTCGCACAGGACGGTCAAGAGCTGGCCAGTGGCTTCGGTGTCGGGCCAGTAGGACCGATTCAGAAACAGAAGTCGCGGCTTCATAAAGAATCCGTTCTTTAAGGCGTACGATGCGACCGTCAGTGAGAGCGGAATTCCGCTCGGCGTCATTCCTCGACAATCGTCAGTCAGATCTCATGGATCATCCGGGACCTGCAGTGAGGATGCCGTCGGCGCAGGATTCGCGCCTCGCCCTGCTGGAAGCCTATTTTATTTCCCAAATTCAACGCTAGCCCTGTTTTGAATTCAACCATGGCTGGCACGATTGGCGTGCTCCACCGTAGCGCAAAAAAAGAATCACCCCGGCGACCAGGGGTCGCCGGGGTGATTCTGCGAATTTCAAGTGTTCCGGATCATTCCGGTACAGAGACAGCCGGTTCACCCCGACTGGTCATGAGTGTTTCAAGGGAGTTCCTGTCCGGGAGTGGTAACAAGTGTTTTTCAAAATCAAACGCTCATCAGTTCTGCGACAATCCGTTTTGCTGCTTTGCCGTCCCAAAGAGCCGGACATCGGCCAACCTTGTAGGTCCCGTTGAGAACTTGACGCAGATGATCGTCGAGGACCTGCGGATCTGATCCACACAGGGTGCTGGTCCCTTCTGAAACGGTGACTGGTCGCTCTGTATTCTCACGCATCGTGAGACACGGAATCTCCAAGGCGGTCGATTCTTCCTGAAGCCCGCCTGAATCCGTGACGATCACTCGCGACTGAGACGTGAGTGCCAGAAAATCAAGGTAGCCAAGCGGATCAAGCGTCTTAATCCCGGAAGCCGCTTTCAGCCCAGCCAGCAGATTGAACGACTCCAAACGAGCCCGAGTTCTCGGATGCACCGGGAATACGACTGGCAATGCTGCCGAAACACCGACAAGGACGTCGATGAGTCCTCGCAGCGTTTCCGGATTGTCAACGTTGGATGGACGATGTGCCGTGACGACCGCGTATGTTCCGGGCTCCAGTCGAAGATCAGTCAGCACGGGCTGTTTCGACGCCTGGCCAACCAGCCGCAACAGAGTGTCGATCATCACATTGCCAACCACTCGAATCTGAGCCTGCGCATGTCCCTCCCTAAGCAGGTTCTCCTGACCAGATGGTTCGGACACCAGCAGCAGATCTGACAGGCTGTCCGTCACAATCCGATTGGCCTCTTCCGGCATTCGGCGATCAAAGCTGCGGAGACCGGCCTCCACGTGTGCCACTGGAATGTTGAGTTTAACGGCAGCCAGTGTAGCGGCCATCGTGGAATTGACATCGCCGACGACCACAACCCGGTCAAAAGGAGGTTGAGCCTCAGTGAAAACCTTTTCCAGCTCGATGATAAGTCTTCCTGTCTGCTCACCGTGGCTGCCAGACCCGATTCCCAGACTGATGTCGGGACTCCTGATTCCCAGTTCCTCAAAGAAGACATCCGACAAATTGCGATCGTAGTGCTGCCCGGTATGAATGAGCACAGGGTCGGCATCCGCATAGTCTTCGAACGCGCGGAGGATCGGAGCCATCTTCATGAAATTCGGTCGAGCACCAACAATACAGGCAAAACGCTTCATGAGTGTCATTCATTTTCCACAGTTAGCGTGAAACCGGATTCGCACGGTGTGTTTCCGTAATGGATTTCCAGTTGGATCGTTTCATGTTCCGTTCCGAAATCCGGTGACCATTTCGAACGACCGACGTGCACGGGAGATTCGGCGTCGAGACGGATCCGTGTTCCACCCAGCATGATTGAAACACTTGTCTCGCTGAGTGCGTGGACATCACACTCATGATGCAGAAGAACCCGAGCGACAGCCGCCTCACAAATCCGACTGTTCAACTGATCAATAACTCGGAACGATGAAGGTGATCCCGAAATCGTGCGAGTGTGGTCGACTCTCTGACCGTCGGCGCTGTGCGAAGTATAGCTGCCAGTCACTGAAATACCGCTGTCGCCCAGATTGCCGTCGTTGCAGCGACCGTGAGCCCGATGTCCGACGCGGAATGATTTAATAAACTCACATTGATCACGGTCACCGACAGTGACGGTATTATGGGCCCGTGTCGAACGATTCCAGTCACGCTCAGCCCCGGCTTCATACTCCCGTACACCGGCATCGACGATCACTCGCCTGACGCCGACATCCCATTCGAATGCGAGAATGTCGCCGTGACCATGTGCCGGCAGGGTATCGGCACACGATGGCCCACAATCAAATATCAAATACCCCTGACTGGATCGAATGCCATAGTATCCCGACGTTTCGAAACCAAAAACGGGGCGTGGCTTTGGGCGCGTTCCGCCCAATCGCTCGTAGACGGCGAGGCACTGCTCCGGCAAATACGCCATATTGAGTCCGCCATCACTGAAGAGGCTGATATGGTCGTCTGGATGGGTCAGATCGGCGACAACCTGAGCGCTTGACTCAATATGCTGAATGAGGCGGTTTTTTTCCGCCGGCTCAAGTACGGACGCACATTCGAGCAGATCGGCAAACACCTGGCAGTGATAAGCTGGTGACTGCTCAAAGTGCATCCCATCAGCAAGGAATTGCGAATCCAGCTCGTGCCACAGCAGTTGTTTGCCGCGACGAAACCTGGCAGACGCCTCTGCCCCTTCGAAGAACCGCCCTGCCCAAAGCAGTGCCTTAATGTTCCTGATCAAATGATTGCCGCGAATATCGATCTCTTGATTTCGATCTAGAAATCGAATCTGTTCAACGACAGACCCGGCAATGACGTCAAACGTTTCTGGCGTTACGCGATCACGAAACGATGCCAGCCACTGCATTGTACAAACGGCTCGAATTGAAACGGCATAGCTGTTCCACGAACTTAACCAGTAGTCAGGCTGCCACGGGGGATTCGCACGGATCCAGCTGAGGAGTACTGATTTTCCAAGCTCCCATTCCAGCGATTCGATGAACTCCAGATAGTGAAATGCAAGTCGCTCCAGATGCGTTGGTTGGTCATCACGACTCAGTTGCCAGTCGATGTCCTCAGAAATTGGCCACGATCGATTGAGCTGACAAAGAAACCATTTCCCGTGGCGACGTTGAACAAGGTGCCGGCGCGGTGGGAACACAGAGCAAGGCAAGCTGCGGGCAACCGGTAGCAGACCCTGTCGCCGCACCCGCACCCGCAGCAGACGGCCAGCCGACGACATCGTCAACCGCCGTCGAGCGGCGAACCACAGTCGCAGGAGTAGCTGTTGCGGAGGGATAAGACGGACGGACCGCCAGAATTGTGGCAGGGAATTCATCAGGGATCTGATCTATCCTGCGACAGGCAGCCCGGACAATTCGTCAGAATTATCTGCATTGTCATCGGATACGAGCGTGGCGAACAGTTGCAGGTACGCTGTCGCGAAAGAGTCACGGCTGAATTGTTCCAGCACAAATTGACGGCCGCTGGAGGTCAGGGAATCGTACAGGGCCCGGTCACGACTCAATTGGCCGAGACACCTGAGCAGTGAATCGCTGTTCCCAGGTTCCATTTCGATGCCGGCACCTGCCTCGCGCACAATCTCTGCCGACTCGCCGCGAACGCCCATGATGATAGGACGCTGCATCGCCATCGTCTCAAAGATCTTCGAGGGGATGACGGTGGTGAACAGGTCACAAAGACGGAGATGCACAAGCAAGGTATCTGAGCTCGATATCACTTTGGGCATTTCTGACTTGTCCAGACGCCCGGTAAATTTGACGAGATCGGACAAGCCTCGTGCGACTGAATCCTGTTCAAGTGACTCGCGCCGAGCACCGTCGCCGACGAGCAAAAAACCGATATCGACACGGCCCGAGTCTTTAAGAATCTCCGCAGCATTCAACACGGTTTCCAGTCCGTGTGCCATTCCGATGGTCCCCACGTACGAGCACAGAAATCGACCGTGCATCCCGTATCGCTGACGAAACTCGATGTCCGGCGGGCGCGGTGAAAAGCGATCTCCATCAACTCCGTTGTAGATGACCGAAATTCGGTCACTGACACCAACCTTCGAAGTGACATTGTTGCGATCCCCCTTGCCAACAGTGACAACATGGTCAGCGCTCAGATAGAGTTTACGCTCGAGCCACTTCAGAAGTCGGATTGCGAATCCGACCTGCATCGCCCCCACGGCCGTGATGGACTCAGGCCAGATATCTCGAATCTCAAGAACAAACGGCACGCGGCGAAAAAACTGAACGATCGCGCCGGCCCAGCCACAAAAGAACTGTGGACTTGTGGCAATGATGACGTCGGGACGCTTAACAAACAATCCCGCCCAGATTGCTGTCACCATGTGGGATAGATAGT
>JBDOMX010001085.1:0-4416 GCA_039831615.1 Planctomycetaceae bacterium | reverse complement strand
ACTGGTGAAAAGCCAAAAAGACAACCCGCTGAAAAACCTAATGTTTTTCGCGGGTTTGAGTCTTCGTGCGGTTCTGTTCGCACTCATCCGATGCCCTGGAGAGGAGTCGAACCTCCACGCCCATTACGGGCACATGAACCTGAATCATGCGCGTCTGCCAATTCCGCCACCAGGGCCGGTAGGGATCGTCTCATGCGGAGACTCTCTGGCAACTGAACCGACCGGCTCAGAAGCGGCGAATGCTACAGCGGTCAGACAAACCTGGCAACCGCGGGGTTCGGTTTTTGGGGAACTGAGACCCCGGATCCCGGAAGTGGTCCCGAGTCCATGGCGAATTCGAACAGCGGTACGCCGCTCAAATCCAGTGCAGGTTCCATTTTCCCTCCACGGCGTAGGTAGTGGATGAGCGGGGCTGGTTGCTGCGATAACTGGCGTTGTTTTTGGGGTCGCCGGGGAGCCCTACAAATCTTTTACAATGTTCTGACAGCTGTCTGACCACTTGATTCAAACTTCTGCGTCTAATTCGCGGTAACCAATGACCTCCCATTCTGGAACGAGGAGTTTTGTGATGAACGCGATGAGAATTCTGACGTTGACGTTGACGTTGATTGGTTGTGTGATCGGCAGTGGATCACAAACCGTGCTGGCCGATCAGGTCCAACTGGACGTGTCTCCGGTACGTTCGGTCCTGAAAGCCGGTGAAAAACAGATGACATGGATTCGAGTGGGGCTGGAAGGATTTCAGCTGACAGATGACACCCCGCGGCCTGCTGCCAATGTTGCCATTGTGATGGACAAGTCCGGATCCATGCAGGGTGAGAAAATCGAACGAGCTCGTGACGCCGCCATTGACGCCCTGCACCTGCTTGGTCCCAACGATATCGTCTCAATCATCACCTACGACTCGACGGTGGATGTGCTTGTTCCTGCGACGAAACTGACCGACCGCAAGTCGGTGATTGCGAAAATCCGTGCCATCACGGCAGGAGGAAATACAGCGTTGTTTGGAGGTGTGAGCAAAGGGGCCGCTGAAATTCGGAAGTTTCTGGATAAGCAGCGGGTCAATCGAGTTGTTCTGCTGTCCGACGGACTGGCGAATGTGGGCCCTTCAGCACCGGGCGAACTGGGTTCGCTGGGGGCGTCATTACTGAAAGAAAATATCAGCGTGACCACATTGGGACTGGGCCTGGGGTACAACGAAGACCTGATGGCTCAGCTGGCAGGGCAGAGTGGCGGGAATCATTACTTCATTGAGCAGGCATCCGAACTGGCCGACATATTTCGCCGCGAATTCGACGATGTGCTGTCCGTCGTCGCTCAGGAAGTGGATATCACGATCAACATTCCGGAAGGAATCCGTCCGGTGCGTGTTCTGGGCAACGACGCCGATATTAACGGACAGCAGGTGGTGACCCGGCTGGCATCGATTTACAGCCAGCAAAATAAGCACGTGGTGATTGAAGTTGAAACACCATCGTCAGATCCCAACGGGAGTCGGAAACTGGCGACCGTCACAGTTTCGTACACGAATATGAAAACACATGCGACCGATCGACTCTCGGGCGAATCGAAAGTGGAATTCAGTGACTCGGATCAGGCGGTTGCGACCAGTCTGAACAGGAGTGTCCTCGCGGATGTGGTGGCCCTCGTGTCCAGTGAAAAGAACAAGCTGGCAACCAGGTATCTGGACGAAGGAAATCTGGAAATGTGTCGGTTGACGCTGACGGAAAATGCAGGATACCTTCAATGCAATTCCGTGCTGATCCCGGAGGCCAAAGAACGATTGTCTGAGCTGGCTCGCTCGAACGAGCGACAGGCTGATCAGCTGGAAGGCGTGACAAGCAACAAGGATGAGAAAGCCATCTCAGTTCGCAAGGGCGGTCGAGCGTACCAGAATCAACTTGATCTGCAGCAGCGAGTTGCGCCGTCGTCACGTAAGTGAGCAACAAACAGGTGCATGAATTCGGACTCCGAGTAGTTTAATGCCCGTGAGGCCCGGCTTTCGTCAAAAGCCGGGCTTTTGTTTCAATTGACGATTTCGACAGACTGGCAGCCTGTCCAACGTTGACTGCGACGATGCTGACGGATTTGCCCCCCTTTCCTGCGATCGATTTCGCAGTCCGGAAGCCGGTCATCGGAGTGCGCATCAGAAGGAAGGCTGAGGTAGACTGTCTGGATGAAACCACGTTCTCTACTTTTGATTCTGTTGATTGTCGGCATTCCCTGTGGAGTGCTCGTGTGGGCGGCTGTGCGTATTGCCGGCAACGAGCAGATCGTGGTTCAACAGCAGTTTCATGATCTGATGGGACAGCGCCTGCTCGACGTCAATGACAACGTTGATCGCTACTTTCAGCAGGTCGAAGCTGAACTCCTTGACCTCACGTCACTCAACGATCCCGGTGTTTCCACACTTCGACAGCTGGGACGCACCGAGCCGCTGCTGATGCAGATGTTTCTGCTGACTCCCGACGGTCAATTGCAGTATCCCAGTCCAGAGCACTCGCTGAATGGGAACGAACGACAATTCCTGCTGAAGGCGTCGAAGATGTTCAGCGAACAACATTTGAGCGTGGTGTCGACCGAAGGAGACGCCAGCAATACGGCATCCGGTGTGGACGCGGGTCGACTCAAGCGAGATGAAACAGTTGCTCAGCAGGAGTCTTCCGTCAATGCACCGACCGATCAGCAGGCGGAATTCTCTCAACCGCTGAACGAGGCAGACACCGGCTGGTTTGTGTGGTACTGGGACCGCGGCCTCAACCTGATCTACTGGAACCGTCGACCGTCCGGTCAGATTGTCGGAGCGGCTTTGGATCGCTCGCGCTGGATGGCCGACCTCATCGGGCAACTGCCCGACAGCTCCGCGCGACAGAGTTCTCGGGGAGCCGGTCAGACTGAACCTCGTATTTGTCTGGTGAATGCGGCCTCCGATCCAGTGTACCAGTGGGGCCGTGTTGCGGACGACGCCACCGAAGCGGTTTGTGAAATCGCTCTGGCAGCGCCGCTGTCATCCTGGCGGTTGCAATGTCTGATTGTTCCTGGACTCACACCTGGCAATGCGAGCGGGACTGCCTACGGACTGGCAGGAGGTGTCGTGGCGGTTGGTGTGGCTGTGGGACTCCTGGCGTTCGTCCTGATCCGGGATTTCACGCGTGACATGAGAGAAGCGGGCCGTCAGGTCAGTTTTGTCAATCAGGTTTCACATGAACTGAAAACACCCCTCACCAACATCTGTCTGTATGCTGAACTGCTGGACAAAGACATGGAGAGCTTTCCGGAGGAGGACGTGGAGCAGCCTCGGAAACGGCTCAATGTGATTCTGGCGGAAGGCCAGCGGCTCAGTCGGCTCATCGGCAACGTGCTCACGTTCGCTCGGCAGGAACGACGATCGCTGCAGCCAAGGTACTCCCCCTGTGTCCCGGACGAAGTGATTCAGCAGGTGTTGAAGCATTTTTATCCGGCACTGGCAGCCCTCAACGTGCGGATTGACATGCAGTTGAATGCAGCAGGAATTCAGAGGCTGGATACGGACTTCGTGGAGCAGATCCTCGGCAACCTGATCAGCAACGTCGAAAAATATGCGGCGGAGAGCGAATTGCTGATCGTCCGCAGCCGCATTGAAGGTCACGTGCTGATCATTGACATCATCGACGACGGGCCAGGGATCTCTGCATCCAATCGTAACCGAGTGTTCGAGCCCTTTGTCAGGTTGTCTGAGGACGTCAGCAGTGCCGCCGGTACCGGGATTGGGTTGTCGATCAGTCGTGAGCTGGCGAGATTGCATGGTGGTGAAGTGCAACTGCTGGACAGCGTGTCCGGGTGTCATTTTGTCGTCACGCTGCACACATCCTGACGCGACAATTCAAGGGATCGCAGAATTCGCACCGCGGTTTGTTCTGGCTGAATGCCGGATTCAGGGGTAATCTTCTCCGCCACATGGTTCGTTCAACGCGTGATCGTCGTCGAGTGTTTCGGACTCAACGACCGCCCTCGGTGGTTGTTGCGGATTCGGCGTATGAGTTTATTCCGCCCCACCACGGCAATATGTGGCCGCGTGTGTTGAACATTTTGACACCGCACTTTCTGAACAGCCGCTACGGTGTCACGCAGGTCGAAGTCCGAGGAGCCGAAACACTCCGGTCACTGCAGCGGGAAGGGCACAGCATTCTGCTGACGCCAAATCATTCCCGCATGGCAGATCCGGTCGTCCTGTTGCAGATGGCTCGCCGACTGAAACAGGCGCTCTTCATCATGGCGAGTTCCCACCTGTTTCGTGGCAACCGGGTGATGTCGTTCACGATGAGGCGCGTGGGGGCGTTCAGTGTGTATCGAGAAGGCGTCGACCGGAAAGCGGTGCAAACGGCGATTGAGATCCTGACCCATGGCAAGCGACCACTCGTCATTTTTCCAGAAGGC
>JBDOMX010000793.1:0-4422 GCA_039831615.1 Planctomycetaceae bacterium | reverse complement strand
TATTTCGAGCGTTTTATCCGGTGTAGCGTCGTGTGCCAAAACGACACACTTGACGCGGCGAAGAGCATCGCCCTGCGACATAATCGCTGTTAATGTTTCTTCAATGGTATGCTCACTGTTGTAGCATGGCACAGTAATTGCGAAAACGCGTTCGTCGTTATTTGTGTTCATTAGAAGTCTCCGTCAAAAGTAACGAACTGAGCACAGGTGCCATCAGTATTGTCGTCAACGTAGTTTCAAACTGCTCTTCGCAACCTGCGCTCAGTCTAGCAAATCGCGAGGAAGGAAATGCTTGAGTTCATGGGTAATGAGAGTCAGGTCAACCCGATTTGTTGGTGACGTTATGTACGAGGGACAAGATCGGCTCGAATTGGGACTCATAATTCCAACGCTCACGAATCAACTGCCGCCCCCTCTCGCCCATCGCCCTTGTCTCCTTCGGATGTTCCGAAAACCACTCCAGCGCGGCGGCAATACTTTCGACGTCCTCAGTATCACAGGACCTCGCACAACCTTCCTTGACAAATAGCTCATTCCATTCGGGCGTATCAGGGACCAGCAACGCCAACCCGCATGCGAGGTAATCAAAGGGCTTGTTTGAGGCACCAACCATCGGCTCACGAAAGTCCATAGAAAACAACGCCAGCCCCACGTGCGCTTTTGCTGCCTCGGCGTACATCATTTGTCGAGTCGGGATTGCGCCAAGATGTTCGATCTGGTCGCCGATGTCGAGCGAAATCCCATGCTCCTTCAACTCAGCAACGTACCCTGGAGGACCGATCGTTTCATAGCCGGCGAACCCCGCAAGGATATTAGCTTCTCAGACGACTCCATCGGACTCAGAACACACCGTGGCAGCTGCCCGGGGACAACGGATCCATGAAACCACATCTGTAATTCACTGCTTTTCGTCTTTTGCGGGACGACTTCATCCAAGGTTGGACAGTTCCAGACAACTTCGAGACGTTTCGGAGCGATAGAATCCTGGAACTTCCGAGCCCTGGCATGTTGGGGAACAATGCAAGTCAGCGCGCGAACGGCCAGCATCATAGGGATCTGCGCACGCTGACACTCCCGGATGACCTGCCTGTCGAATCGGGCCGCATACCCAAGTGTCAAGACGGCACTGGGCTGAATCTTTCGGAGCAACGCCGAAAATCCGCGTGAGCTGACGTTCTCGTATTGCTTAGCGCCCCCAGTTGCCACAGTGGAAAGAAACTCGTGCGAATACCCGGTCAGCAACTCGGAATCCCAGGCGACTTTGGCCCCGAACTCTCGGTCCAGGTGGCCTGCGACACTGAAGTCGGAGCCATAAACGACGTGTAACGGCAACCCCTTTGCCGCAGCAGCGCGGTAGACAGGGGCGTGGTATTGGACAGGATGTGACTCAGCAATTAGCAACATAGGTCGTCAATTCTTCGTACGGGGAACGCCAAATAGTGCATCAGCGTTATGTGACCACTTGATCAACGTACACAAACCATGACGCTGTAGTGCACTCAGGGACACCAACCGAATTCAACTGTTAAAAGACGGCGGCCACCCATAGCAATTCAAGAACATCGAACTGTCAATTGCTACTCCGATCCGCCGGTCGCGCCATCAATTGCGGAGACTGGCATAGATGTTCCGCGTTCAACATCGACCAAGACGCCTCGCCATCTGTTGAGAAAAATCTCTGGCAACGTCAGACCAGTCACGCTGCTGAAAATCGGACGCAACTCGCTCAACCATCTCAGCCAGTTCCTGACGGTTTTGATCACACCATCGGAGAACTTCCACAAAGCCTTCGACGTCGCGAACGGTGCGGATCCAGCCCGTCTGCCCTTCGTTCACGAGCGCAGGGGCAGCGCAGCTCGCCGTCGACAGGATTGGCAGTCCGCCAGCGTACGCCTGGGCAAGTACAACGGCGTATCCGTCCTCCAGCGTCGGAAAGAAGAACACATCACCCCACGCATATTCGTCCGATAGTTCGTGTTGTGGTACTCGTGGTCTGAATTGGACGACGTCTTGTGCAGAATCCGCCTCCCGCTTGCCGTCGTTCGTAACCGTACCAACAAAGCGAAACTGGTGCTTTTCTGAAAGTTCGCGCGCAACACGCTGAATATCTCTGACACCTTTTCGTGATGACCACGTTCCAACGGTTAAGATTCTCAGCGGTTGGCCACTAAGAATTCGAGTCTTTCGCTCTTTGAGTGTGTGCACATCTGCCCTGAACCGTTCAAGTTCGCTACCTAACGTTAACAAGTTCAGTTTCGATGCTGAAATACCGTGATCAATGAACGAGTCATAAGCAAACTGCGACAGCACCACGATCTGGTCGGCGAGAGAATACTCGCGCTGCTCGCGCTGTCGTATCCATGTGGTGGGCTTGTCAACCAGACTGCCGAGCCGTCGTTCTTCTTCAGTCAAGATCTGATGTTGCGTCTCGATATGAGAGGACCCGCGCACCAGCAAACGCAGGGCGCCCCCAGTCGCGTCAGAAGAATACAGCTCTTCGCTCACACCGCTAAAGGCATAAATCAAGTCAAACTTTCGGCCGCGTACTGCGGAACGTGCCCACCTTCCGAATGCTCGATGCAAGGCTGGCTCTGCCAGATCAGTCAGCCTCGTTGGCAGCCGATGGAAAATGGCCCCGATCCAGCGATGAATCGGAAACGACACTACGTCTTCAGGCCCCAGCCCGAACTGAGCTGCCTGACGCTTCGAATAATTAGTAAAAATCGTGACATCGTGCCCGAGATTACGCAACTCCCGCGCCAGATCAAAGGAATGGAAACGACCGTGTACCACGACTGCGATTCGAAGAGCTGAGTCAGTCGGTGAACTCATAAGGATGCCCCCACCGACTGCGAAATTCGGCAGCTTAGGGTGCGGAAATCGGACGGTGTACAGCAGAAGCACAGGATGTTTAGACGTCTCATTCGGTTTCTCTTTCCACGACACCTTCTGCGCAGATCAAATCCTTCACCGCGGTGAATTGACTATCGTAATTCCACTCGTCACACATCCGTTGGTGAGATCGTGCAATTGATTCTTGCGTCGCTTGTGCATCGTCGAGATATACCCGGACGGCAGCTGCAATCGAAGCCCCGTCCGAAGGGTCACACGCAACGGCGTATCCCGGATCAACCAGGAATTCTCGCCAGTCTGGCAGGTCCGAAACGACGACGGCGACACCGCAGGACATGTAATCGAACGGCTTATTCGACGCACCGACCATGTTTTGCATATTAATGTCGTTCGACGACGTTGGCATGAAGGCCAGACCGATGTGTGACGCACGGCACCAGCTAAGCAGGTCGCTGCGCTGTGGTACGGCCCCAACATATTCAAAACGATCTCCCATACCTGCAGCTTCAAATAGACTCTGCAGATGCTGGGCGTACCCCTGGCTTCCAACTGTTTCGTATCCAATCAGTCGGAAGTGGACGGAATCAGGAAGCTGTTCAAATGCCGAGACAATCGATTCCGGGACTCGAATCCTGTTAATGCTGCCGTGATACAGCACATATGTGGTGTTCGCGTGTCGATGGTCAGGCTCCATCTCCGACACTTCCTGCCGCGACGGACAATTCCAGACGCAGTATGTATGGTCGCGCCCAGTCTGGTTTCGAAAGACCGCCGCCCGTCCTTCGTTCGGAAGGACGACAGCCTGCGCTCGCACGCCCAGCTTATGGCGTGACCAAGCGACCAGACGCTGAAAAAGCGATGCCCCCACAACATCACAGGGGCTGTCGTGTTCATGATAAATCACTCGAATTCGTGGTACGTAGGATAGTACCAATGCGACAGGACAGATCATCGGCTCTGACGCATAAACCCAGTGAGGCCGAAACAGCATACACGAGATGAGACATCTCGCGCAGAATAGCAGATAATGCAAAGCCCTAAGTCGTGGGTGGGCCCACATTTCGTAGGTCCGCACCCTGATGCGCGGATGATGCTGCATCTGAAGGTCTTTAGAGCCCCATCCCCTGATTCCATGAAACGCCACCTGACAGCCGGCCTCAGCCAGAATCCGAGAACTATGAATCAACGGAGGATACGCCGCCGGGTTCGTGTATTGTAAATAGCAAACGCGTGTCATTGGGAAACGCCAGCCAAACGATAAAGCCGGTAACCGGCGATTTCCGTGACCTCATAGCCGGCGTCGGAAAGAAGCTGTGTCGCCGCGTCGCAGTCCCGTTGGCCGCAGATGTGTGGGTGAAGTTCAACCGCCAGATACTCGATATCGCCACGTTGCAGCACTGATTTCGCGCCGTCCAGAACCATACGTTCTGCGCCCTCGCAGTCAATCTTCGCCAACCGGACGGGGCCCGGCTGCGTTTCTTCAAAGAACGAGTCTAATGTGATGGCGGGCACACGTTCATGTCGAGAACCGATACGCCAGTGTTTAAACATACTTGATGCACCCGAATT
>JBDOMX010000198.1:0-19783 GCA_039831615.1 Planctomycetaceae bacterium | reverse complement strand
GCCGCGGCACGCCTTCGAACCCTCCGAATGCGACGTGCATTTCCGCCGCCCAATGAGTACTGTCCTGCCACGACGCCCACGCCATTTTCGGCAATGCGGGCAGCAGGCTCCCGTCGACCGCAACCAGCCCCGCCAGCACGGCTCCATCGGCGCGTGCCACCCGCTCGCCAGGTTCGGCAACGATCGGTTCGAGGGCCGCCGGATCAAACACGCGAGACGCTTCGCTCAGCGATCCCAGTGCGGTCGGCCGAACACCGCACAGCTTCTGAACATCAATTTCCGGCGTCTTTCGCCCCATCGCAAATCCTCCTCCCCTGAGAATTCGCTACCAATAACACACACTCCTGATTGCGCAAAAAGCGTGCCAAAAACAGTTGATTGCCAGTAAAACGCCATGCGCAAATCTTGTGCCGAACACTATTGCCTCTGGCCACCTTCTCCCGGCAACGGGAGAAGGGACGTCACGTGTTGCAAATCTGGACAGAACTTAAAGTTCGCCGCTATCCAAATCACTGGACACGATTTCGACTCCACACAACAAGGCCCGTCCACTGATCGGTTTGAGATCAATTTGGATCGACGCACCGGCTTCGACATCGGTGAATTCACGGACAAGGGCCGAGTGTCGTCCTCCGGAATCTTTTGAGACATCCAGTCGTTCAATCACCGTGTTGCCCTGCAGGGCAACATCGAAGATCCGTTCACCTTCACCCATCGGATCAGGTTCACTGAAGTGCAGACGCACCGTGTAGCGGTTCGATTTCGCAGCGCCGTTTTCACCGAGACCAATCGTGACGGACGTCAAACCTTCGATTCCGGATCCGGCAACCCACGGCACTCCTTCTCCACTGACCAGTGAAGCGTGTTGACGGAAGTTCCTTTGTTGGTCGCCCGTCAGCTGGACCGAAACATTGGGGGAGGATCCACCCACGTTGGGCGCGTCGAACCACATCGTTCCATTGCTCGCCATCCGATCGCCGGGCGCTCCGAAATTGATGCCCACACGGCGGATGCGGTCCTTCTTCGGATCCAGGGCAAGTGCGCTGTAGCTCCAGAGTTCGGATTCCGGCAGGTGGACCAGAGACAACGAAGTGAACAGTGAATATCCACAGACACAACCGTGGGCGAAGTTCGGAGCATTCAACACACCGTTGGCCGGGATCAGGCTGTTGCGGCAGCCAGACCGGAATCCTTTCAGCCGCGCCGTCTCTCCCGACTCAATATCGCAGAAGCCGGCCGTGTCCGCGCGAAACGTCATCAGGTGGGGACTGGCAATGGCGTAGTTGCAGTGGTGGCCCGATTTGGTGAATTCCCAGTCCACTTCTTCACTTGTCAGAGGATGCACGCGTGCCATCCGTTCGCCTGTCTCCAGATTCCATGACAGGCCGGGACCGCGCTGATCAAGGACCCGGTCTTTCCAGATGATAACTCGATCCCACAAACTTTCGGGATGACCTTTGAATCCTTCTCCTTCGGCGTACTGCTTCCAGAGCAGCTCTCCCGTTTTGCCGCGAAACGCCATCACGTTTTTCTTATTAGTCATCAACAGCACATCATGTTCACCGGAATACGCCACCCACGTTCCAATGATGTCCGCGTGCTTTTTCCATTCGATGTTACCGGTCCTGAGATCGATGGCCTTGAGTTGGCGGATGTCAGAGGCCGTCGGAAGCAGCCCGCGACGCTGCCAGTCTTTGTAAAAATTTTCCAGAGCACCGTCGTAGCAAAAGATCTTATCTTCACCGACGGCCACGACAGGGAAACTGGCTTCGGCTTCGTGAGACCAAATCCGCTCACCGCTCTGGCGATTCAACGCCAGGATCTCCACAGGCGAGTTCTGGCCAGCCAGCAATTTGCGGGCATCCGGGAGCTTCTCTTTATCAGCGTCCAGGGTGCGGAACACCACGGCGATCAACAGGTCGTCTTTGACCCGAATACGTCCCCAGTCGTCGGACGCATTCGGTAACCTGAAATCCGCCAATTGTTTGCCAGTGGCGGGATCGAGCCGCAGGCAGCTTTTTTCATGCACCAGATAAATCGAGTCTTCGACCGCCAGAAAATGAAAACCGGCCAGCCGATCTTCAAAGTCGTTGCCTCGACGGCCGGGCAGATAGTTGCCTTCATCTTTGAGTGGAGTCTGCCAGAGGATGCGTCCGGTGTAGACGTCCACGGCTGTCATTTTTCCCGGTCCCTGAATGAACATGCGACCGCCAATCACGGCCATGCTCGGGCCCCAGAAGTGACGGTTGTAAAACAGACTGCCGTCTGAAGCGGGACCGCCGAACCACAGCACGCCGAGGGGCGCTTTCACGAGCTGATCCTGCGACATCAGTGTGTTGGAAGCATCGCCGTATTCATGAGTCCAGTCGGCGGAGCCGGGAAGTGCACCACTTCGTGTGAGCAGCGAGAATTCAGCGGATCGACCGACTTCCGCATTCACCAGCCCGCTGTCAGCAACGAGCCTTGCAATCTGAGCGTGTTGTTCGTCGTCGGTCGGCAGATAGGCCGTTCCACCATAGGGCCTCAGACGGCCGTAGAGATGCTGCAGTCGATCGGCGCTGCGAGTCAGGCCAAAGCGGTGCGGTTCTTCCGAAACCAGCACAGTCGCCAGATATGGCGGCAGCTCAAACCGGCCAGGATCACCGACATGGACCACGATGCGTGTGCCGTACAGTCCCATTTCGTCATAGTGTCGCCGCAGCTGGTCGACACGATCTTCGTCGGGATCAACAGCGATGATGCGCATGTCCGACTGTCGTACCAACTCGCCGATCAAGCCACCCGAACCAATCCCCAGTGCGACGCAATAGCTGTCGAGTGGTTTGGATTGAGTGAGCAGTCGTTCCACGCGTTCCGACCACGCCGCCGTCACAGCGATTGTCTGCGGCGGACGGGAATGCACTATTGGCTCGATCGCTTCTGCACCGAAACAATGGATGCGGCCTTCCTTCGTCGCGACAACCAAATGGCCATTCGCAACCAGCATCGACGCCGGTGTCCCCGGGACTGTGGTGCGCCATGATACGGCGGCTGTCTTGTCTGTGTCGGGCAGGTCGATCGCGAACACCACCTCTCCCTGGTGACCATACAGGCGGTTACCAGCTTTCACGTCCACAGTCAGCGGATTCGCCGCCAGCCATTCCTCGTATTCCGCAGCCGGCAGTTCGCGAACAACGTCATTTGGCAATGACCAGGACTCGGTGAGCACGGTGACATTCGACTTCTTGCCGCGACGATCGACCGTCTCGACCTCCTTTGGATTCAACAGGTCATAAGCGACAACTTTTCCCTGTTCACCGGCGTAGATCATGTCCTTCCCGAGGACGGGCGCGTTGAGATTCATGGCGAGCTGACGGTGCGCCGCCGTGTCATACGTGACGCCTCCGTGAAACAGCCATTGCCCGGTGGTGCACACGTGGTAATTGGTGACGCCGCTGGTTGAGTATTGAAAGCTGGTGAAGTCAGCGGTCTTTCGATTTTGACTGCCGACAATGGATCTTCCCTGAGGAATCAACAGGTTTGCATCGCTGGCGGCGAGGTAGCCCTGCGGCGTCATATCATTCAAAGTGACAACGTCGTGGCCGGGAGCTTCCGTCGGTTTGGAGTCGACAAGTTCCCCTGTCGCGGCATCGACTGAATACAGGAACGTCCCTTCAAACGGCCACACTCCCGCCGTGAAGTGAATTCGACCGTCCAGCAGCACCGGACCACCGCGCACCGGCCAGACTGAGATCAGTCGTTCGTTGCCGATCACTCGACGCTCGTTGGGTGCTGCGCGGAATCGCCAGATAAGTTGGCCGCTGTCAGCCGTCAAGCAATACAGCGAGCCGTCGTCCGCACCGAAATAGACACATCCGGCGGAAACCAATGGTGCAAATCTGACGGGGCCATCCGTATGGAATCGCCACCGTTGTTCGCCAGTCATCAGATTAACGGCTGTGACGGAATCGTTCAGCGAAGACCCGTAGTACAGGTTGTTCCCGGCAACGACTGGTTCGTAGGTCGCATCGAAGGCCAGACGCGGGTCTTCCGGCCACGCCGGTTTCAGACGAGGCAGCTCAAGTGTCCACTGCAGATGCAATTCGTTGGCCAGTTGCTCGGCGGTGGCGGAACTGCGATTTGCATCGAACCGCCACGCCGGCCAATCCACGGCCTTCACGCTGCTCGCCGAGATGGCAGGAATTGCCGTCAGAAGCAGGCCGAGAATGGTTCTTGAAAGGTGCTTCATGAGTGTCGTCCAGCGTGGAGAGGCGAGGGCGGAGGGCGAGGTGGAGATGACAGTGGAACAGAATGCCTGAGACACGTGTGTGATTCACCTGTCAGGCGATCGCTTCGAATACCGGGGATCCACCGTGGGAAATGTGCACGGGGCGGCCACCGAGATCGTGGACGGTTGTGTGAGGGTCGATACCCAGCAGCTGGTAGACCGTGGCCACCATGTCCCCGGCTGAGACGGGGCGTTCGGTGGGATAGGCGGCATGCTTGTCGGTCGTGCCCACGACAACTCCCCGGCGTGTGCCTCCACCAAACATCAGTGAGAATCCGCACTGCGGCCAGTGATCCCGACCGGCCGCCTTATTGATGGTTGGACTGCGTCCCATTTCCCCCATCACCACGAACAACGTCGAGTCCAGCAGATTGCGCTGTTCGAGATCGCGCACAAAGGCAGCGATCAACTGGTCCAGATTCGGGCACTGTACTTTCAACATTCCAAAGTTGTTCCCGTGGAGATCCCAATGGTTCTTGCCTTTGGATTCCCAGTGAACCGTGATGAATGTCGACCCGGCTTCCACCAGTCGGCGGGCCACCAACAGACTGGAACCCCAAAGATTGCGGCCATACTCGTCGCGTACGCTGTCGGGTTCGCGCGTGATGTCGAATGCGTTTCGCGTCTTCGAGGAACTCAGCAGATTAAACGCCTGTTGTTTAAATTCGCTGAGGCGCGACACGGCGCCATTGTTTTCCAGTCGCGCGAGGTCCTGGTCCAACTGGCCGAGCAGTGAGCCACGTGTCGCGAACCGATCGGCGGTGATGTCGGGCATCGCGTCGAGCGACGGAAGCGTGGGGTAGCCCATCGGGACAACTGCGTCATAGTCGCCCTTCGATTCACGTGCCACCTGCGGGTCGCAAACGGTGAACAGCGGATCGTACTGGCTGCCAAGGTAGCCGCCATATGGTCCAGCTCGACGGAGCGCCTGCGTGTAACCGGGCGAGGCCGGCATCATCACGTATCGCGGCACGTCCTTCGCGCCCATGTCAAGGTACTGACAAATCGAACCCATGCCGGGATGATCGGTGACTTTGGCAAAGTAATTGTCGCGGTCATTCCCGCCGTCAAACCCGGTCAGGACGTTGTAGGGATTGTGGCTGTTGTATTTGTGGGAGTAAGTGCGGATCAACGTGGCTCGATCCATGAGTTCGGCGGTTTTGGGCAGCAACTCCGATATCTGCAGACCGGGAACCGAAGTTGAGATCGGCTTCAGTTCACCGCGCACGTTTTCAGGCGCGTCCGGCTTCAGGTCGAACATGTCCATGTGCGGCGGTCCGCCAAACAGGTTCAGCAGCACCACCGAACGTGCCGTTCCGTGCCCGGCTGGACCCGACTGTTGGGCCCGCAGCAGGCTCGGCAGTGTCACGCCACCGAACAGCGACAAACCTCCGACCGAAAGCAAATCACGCCGCGTCAATCCGTCACAAGCTGCCTTTGGTCGACCGAGGATGCGTAACATAACTCTGTCAGTCCCGCGTCTGGCTTACTCGTTAAGTTGCGAACGACTCGATCCCAACGTTATCAGGATCGAATGGCACGTTCAACGCATTTCGGGATTGACGCCTCAAGTCCTGAAGTTTCGGGGCCGTTCAGACGAGTTCCAGGGATCAGCAAACTGACAGCCATTCGTCCGGCAACCTCCAGGGACGACACATCACACGACGCACGCGACTGCTAGCCCTGGGGTTCCGAAGCCGGGCAACTGCTAAACCGCGTGCGACTCCGGAATCGCCACGTGGCTGAGGTATCCTCCATGGCGGCAGCAACGAAAGTGTCGAGTGACCGCGATTGCTTGTGATATGATATGCGGCAACGATTTTGGTCCTTCGGGGCAGTCCCGTCCGCCTGAATTGGTCTCGCCGGGCTGAGATGAATTGCAGGATTGTCGATTCCCGGCCGCACCGAACAGATTGACAGTTGCAGCCTCCCGGACGAAGGTTTCCAGACGATTCAATTGGGGAACGAATCTGGTTCCGTTCGATCACATTACTGAACGTACAGGGAAACTGATGGCACAAACTCCATTTCAGGGCGTCTGGCCGGCGATGATCACGCCGCTGGACGAACAAGGGCAGCCCAATCATGCTGCCATTGAAGAGCTCGTCGATCTGTTCGTCAGTCAGGGTGTCCCAGGATTGTACATCCTCGGCTCAACAGGGCAGTGGCCGCTGCTGTCATTGCAGCATCGCCGTGAAGTTGCGGAGCGAGTCGTCCAGAGTGCAGCAGGGCGACTCAGCGTGATGGTTCATGTCGGCGCTATGGCAACGGAGGACGCGGTCGATCTTGCCCGACATGCTGAATCGACGGGAGCCAACGCGATTTCAGCGGTCGGGCCTGTCTACTACACATTCAACGCCGATGATGTGTTTACGCATTTTGCACGGATCGGCAACGCCTCGGTTCTGCCGTTGTTCGTCTATCACCTCAGTCATGTCAATCAGGTTTCGATTCCGCCCGCAGAATACGCACGTCGCGTTCTTGATTTACCAAACGTTGCAGGAATGAAATTCACAGATCACGATCTCTACACTCTTGGTCAGATTCACAAGACCGCCGGGGAGCGGTTGCAACTTTTCAGCGGTGCAGATCCGCTGCTCTGCCAGGCTGCCCTCAGTGGAGCCGTCGGTGCCATCGGAACGTTCTTCAATCTCTGGGCTGTCCCCGCACAACGAGCGCGAGATCGTTTCGTCGCTGGTGATTTTGAAGCCGGACGCCGATTCACGGCGGCGCTGCAGGCAGCGATCTCCGACGTCCTGGAAAGCCGATCGACCTGGTCGTTTCTCAGATCAGCGATGATGTTCAGGTACAACGTCGATGTTGGCATGCCTCGACATCCACTTGGACTGCGAGATTCCGCATGGGATGACGACCGTATCCGTGAGATCGTGACTCAGGTCGAAGATTCGGCTGATTGACGTTTGTCCTCGTCGCAGTTGTCACGTCGCCGGGGTGCGCTGGATACGTCCGACGCTGGTGCCGATCTGCGCCAGCGCGATTGCCGGATTTTTCCGAACTGAATGCCGTGACAGCCCGTGGTTGTCGCGGTGAGTGGAATCCTGTCGAATACCAGCACGGCTGATGTGTTTTCCTGATAACCTGCCGGTAACATGAATTTCTCGTTCGGTGACATGAAGCTGTCCGTAGCCCCGATCTGGTCGTGGCCATTCGTGTTGCTTTGCTGCGCTGCGATGATTGCAGTGGTGGCGATGGGCTATCCGCGGCGGATCAGGCACCTGACCTCAGGCCGGCAGAAACTCCTGCTGTTCATTCGAGCTGCCTCAGTGCTGCTGTTGCTGCTTTTGATGTTGCGACCGTCGTTAGTGCTCACGTCAAAAGACCACGCCAATTCGGTCGTTTATGTTCTCCGCGACGTGAGCCGGAGTATGCAGACACCGGATGGCCCCGGGAGCGCGACGCGAATTCAGGTTCAGCGGGAGCTGCTTGGCGACGCGGAGGAATCCCTGGTGGAACTCAGCGATACCGTTGAAGTCCGCCACCGTTCGTATGCTGAAACGCTGCGCCCGGAAGATCCGGAATTGATTGAGCCGGACGGTCTGTTCACTTCGCTGAGTAACACACTTGACCAGTTGTATAAGGAATCAGCGGCCGACAACGTGGCACTCGTGCTGCTGATTGGAGACGGACGCCAGGCTGCCTGGGGTGACAGTGACAGAGACCCCGTGTCGTTCGCTCGAATGCTGGGAAAGAAGAACAGTCCCGTCTACCCCACAGTCATTGGCACCAGCGATGTGGTTTCCAACGGACTCGACGTGTCCGTCAGTGAACTTGATGTCACTCGCGACGTTTTCGTGCGGAATGTGGTTCCCGTAAAGGTTCGTTTGAAGGCAAACGGCGCTTCCGGTCGACCGCTGCGTGTGCGTGTGCTTCTGGAACAGCCTGCGTCCGGTGATCAGACGACCGGCGAAATGGTGCCGGTGCCTGGTGATCAGCAAAGTCATTCGGTGCACGAATTTATCTGCGATGCTGATGCTCTCGACGAAGTGATCAATCTGCAGTTTGTGCCACAGGTCGACGGCGAATACAAGGTTGGCGTCGAAGTCGTACCCCTGGACGACGAGGTGCGGACGACCAACAATCGGATCGAAACACTGATCCGTATACGTAAAGGCGGGATTCGTGTCGCCTATTTCGACAAACCCCGCCCGGAAGCCAAATGGCTCAAGAGCATCACGGTCAGCGACCGCGTGCAACTCGACTTCCAAAAACTCTACTCCGGACGCTTTGCGGACCGCAATCAGTTTGACGAATCGTGGTTCGAACCAGGTAACTTTGATGCGTTCATCATTGGTGATGTCCCGGCGGACGTGTTCGGGAAGGCACGACTGGAGAATATGCGCCGCTGTTGTGAAGAGGGAGCGGGACTGATGATGACCGGAGGGTTCGAGAATTTTGGCAATGGAGGATACCAGCAACACCGAATCAGCGAGTTATTTCCGATCGACATGGCCGGATCGACCCAGCAGTTGACCGGTCTGGTACCGATGCGTCCCACGGACACCGGTGAAAAACATGCGGTGATGCAGATCGATTCCCAGAGTGTCAACAGAGAACGCTGGAAGGAACTCCCTCCGCTCACAGCAGCCACGTTGCTAAAACCGCTGGAAGGGTCACTGGCCCAGGTACTCGCACGAACTGACAACGGAACGGCGTTGCTTGTCGCTCACGAGATTGGTAAGTCCCGAGTGATGGCATTTGGAGGGGACACCACGTGGCACTGGTGTACGCAGCGCGAATGGGGTTTGGCCGCCCACCAGCGATTTTGGCGGCAGGCAATTTTCTGGCTCACACGGATTGAGCAGGACACGGATGGTCCTGTGTGGGTCACAGCCGAACCGAAAGATCTGGTGCCGGGACAAAGTACCGAGATGAGGTTTGGCGCTCGGGATGCTCAGGGGCTGCCGATCGCAGACGCCGAATACACGGTCACGGTGACGAAGCCGGATGGGACCACGGTGTCCGTCCTGGCGAGCAGCGACCAGGGCACCGGGGTCGCCCGATTCTCTGAAGTCGACCAGGCGGGCGACTATTCCGTTCGGGTGGAAGCAACTCACAACGGGAATGTTTGGGGCTGGGCGGCCACGCGTTTTTTGGCGAATGCCAGTGACCCGGAACTGGATAACCCGTCAGCGGACCCGGAAATGATGAGAGAACTTGCCTATGCCAGTGGCGGTGATTTTTTATCGTCAACACAACTGCTGGAACGTCTCGAATTCTGGGCCGAGAACGGACTTCCCGGCGAGACCCTGGAGCGAAACCGCCGTGTGAACCTGTGGGACAACTGGTATTCGTTGTTGCTGTTCACAGCGCTGCTGACATTCGAGTGGGGACTGCGGAAAAAGAGCGGCCTGGTGTGATGCTTCCGTTGACAGACGGCTACAGCGTATTACGCCGACTTGTGGCCGCGTTGGCCGTGAAAGAGCCGACTAAACTGGCATCCCCACGAGCCACAACGGCTACAACAACAGGTAAATTGCTCTAAAGGCGTTTCGCGACGATGATTCTTGTCTTGCCCTGGGTGCTTAGGAAGAAAATGACTTTCGGATGCGTCCCACCTCTGGGCAGCTTCTTTGCGACTTCGGCGGCATTGACGGAAATGCGGCGGCATTTGATCTCATAATACTGTGCTGGTTCAGAACGCAGGTATTGCCGCAGTCGCTTCTGGTTGTTTGGCAGGACGGCAATCACTTCGAACGCTGTAACGAACGATGAGCCCGGGAGTGTGTCGGATGTCAGATACTCTTCTTCAGCGTCCAATCGGTCCAGATGCAGGCGTTCGCAGACTCCATCCAGCATTCCCGACCGGACAACCGCCGGATCGGGATCCAGCAGAAACTGTCCTGGTGCAGTTGCCACGTTTGCCCAGGCCCCGAGTGGATCTCCGGCGATCGTTTCACCGGACGGCAGCACGGTCGCCCGAAACTGTTCTGTGGCTGCCAACTGACCAAACCACACCGTGGCTTCGCGGCATTCTCCGTGCAGACTGATCAGCTCGATTTCACAGCCAGGAAACTTCTGCATAAAGTTGCTCGCGGATCCAATTTTGATCCCGCCGCCTGCCGCTCGTCTCGTCGCATGCTGCATCCATTTGAGATCGGGAACGTACTGCTCGAGCCGCTTCACCGGACGACTTCGACCACTGCGCCGATCGGGGTCTGCGTGAATCAGCTGTCCGGTTAACGAAACGCCGGCCGCGTCGGCGAGCATTGTCTGCGAGGCCGGGCAACCCCACGTTTCCATGTTCCATACGCACCGCTGCAGCATGGCTTCATCGTGGTCGAGTACAGTCACCGGCCCGCGTCGTGCCAGCGCCGCGGCGTCGCTGCCGAGGCCGCAGCAAAGATCGAGAACTGAAATACCAGTCGGGTACCGCGCTGCCTTGTGCTCAGCAACGATCGGGTGCGTGCATTGTTCCAGCGCGGTTCCGGTTAACCACAACTGCTCGGTATTTGGCAGAATCCCTCCGGCCCGTTCGCGGGCTTCGTGCAGTGACAGAGCAGCTCGTACGAGATCTGCGTCCCAGGTACTCCGCAGAGTTCGCTGAACGGCAAGTTCGCTGCCCGTGGTACTGGCAACTGCCGTCAACAGCGCAGGCGTCGCGTGCAACTGACGCAGCGTTGCCAATTCCGATGTCACGGCATCGGTCCGGAATCCGGGGCCTTCTCAGCCGCGGCAGGGTCCAGCAGTTCCCGGACAATCAAGGCGCAGTAGGCACCGTCCGCAGGCTGGCCTGGCAGTGACAATTCCTCATTCTGCAGTTGCATTGAAGGGACAGCCGCCACCACATTGCGAATGAGCTCGGTCGTTTCCTCGGGTTCAATGCTGCAGGTGGAATACACCAGGCGACCGCCGAGCCGCAGGCGGTCAAACGCCGTCATTAACAACCGCGTCTGAAGCTGCGCGAGGTCAGCCAGGTCGTCTTCGCGGAATCGCCAGCGAGCTTCCGGACGGCGAGACAGAACCCCAGTGTTCGAACACGGGACATCGACCAGTGCGGCGTCGAATTCGAGGTCAGGGAGCCCGGAACCGTCATAGTCGATCAATCGCAACAGAACCGACGACAGCTGAAGTCGACTGACATTGGAATCAACAAGCTTGAGTCGATCCTCACTCACGTCGGTTGCGTAAATGGTTGCCAGGTCTTTACTGAGTTCAGCCAGGTGGGTCGTTTTTCCACCAGGCGCCGCGCAAAGATCGAGAATCACTTCGCCCGGCTGCGGATTCAACATTCGAGTGGCCAGCATGGCCGACTCATCCTGGATCGTCCAGTGTCCTTCTGAGAAGCCGGGCAATGCTTCGATTCTTCCGGCCGACTTCAATCGGAGTGACTCATCGTGCCTGCCTGGCTCCGTCGCGACATTGTCCGCTTCGAGCGCACGAACGACATCCGAAACCGTCGTTCTGAGCAGGTTGACTCGCATTCCGGTGGTCGGGGCATTGAGGCAATGGAATCCGGCCGCCAACAGGTCGTTGTAAGTCATGCGTTGATGCCAGCGACGCGCGATGGCTCGTGGCATTGAAAAGGCTTCGCCAAAATACTCGACCGGAGCGGTCAGTGGACAGGAAAACACGTCGCTGTTCAGTTGCCGATACCTGCCTTCCGCCAGCGGGACACTGTTTGTCGCCGGTCCTGAAGTGAATTGATCCGTCAGCAGCCGGGCGATATTCCTGAGAACACCATTGGCAAACCCGGACCAGTGAGAACAGTTCATGGACCGCGTCAACTCCACCGTGGCATCGACCGCGGCATGGTCAGGAGCTCGACCGAAGCACAGCTGCTGCACTCCCATCTGGAGAATTCGCCAGAGGTCGGGTTCAACGTCCGCACGTGCCCGCTTCACCTGCGATTCCAGAAGGACGTCGATCGTGCGACGGCGTCGGATGGTGCCGGCGGCAACATCGAAAGCCAGGCTCCGTTCCGGCTGCGACAATGTGTGCTCAGCATCCAGTTCGGCGAGCAGATCCGTGACGAAATGCCCCGTCGTATCGTGTTTCTGCAGGACGACAAATGCCAGGGTGCGACCGGACGCGATGACTTCAACTTTCATCCGTTCTACGGCAGCGTTGCGGGAGGCAGCAGCTCGAGAATGCGTGCGGCGTTGAGTCATGCGGTCGCTCCGCACAGTTGTTCGAGATCATCAAAGAACTGCGGATAAGTTTTGGCAGTACATCCGGGATCGAGGATTTCGATCCCCGGAGCGCGCAAACCCAGCAAAGCAAAACTCATCGCCATGCGGTGATCGTCATAGGTTTGTATCGCGGCAGGTTGAGGCGTTCCGGGATACACCTTGAGGCCATCCGCCCGTTCTTCGGCACGAATTCCGGCACGTCCGAGTTCTGCGACAACGGCGGCAATGCGGTCAGTTTCTTTGTACCGCATGTGCTCGACGTTTCGGATGGTGGTGGGACTGTCGGCGAAAACAGCCACAGCGGCCAGTGTCTGAGCTGTATCACTGATCGCGTTCATGTCGATGTCGATGCCGTGCCGGGCAAATCCGGACACGGTAATGCTGCCCGGATTCCAACGAACCTCGCATCCCATGCGTTCGAGCGCTGTCACGAATTCGACATCCCCCTGCAGGGCGTTCCGATGTAAACCGGTCACTGTGACTTCACCGCCCGTGACGGCGGCTGCACCCCACAGATAGCTGGCCGCTGACGCGTCCGGTTCAATCTCATATTCGCGGGCCACATAGTGCGTCGCCGGAATCTTGAAGGCCGAAAAGTCGTCGGGAACCTCAAGGTCGACGCCAAAGCTGTGCATCATCTGTAACGTCATATTGACGTACGGGACTGAGACCAGTGTACCGGAGACCCGCAGCAGCACGGTGTTTCCGCCGGCCGGCAGTGCCATCAGCAGACTACTCAGAAACTGGCTTGAGATTCCGCCATGGATCGCCGCTTTCCCCCTGGAGGCGGCAGACGACTGACGACCGCGAACAACGATGGGTGGACAGTCGCTGTCCGGGACTTCAAACTCGATGGTGACTCCCAGTTGGCGCAAAGCCCGAACCAGGTCTCCAATCGGGCGTTGACGCATACGGTCAACGCCGTCCAGACGATATCTGCCTGTTCCCAGTGCACACAGAGATGTCAGAAACCGAATGCTGGTTCCGCTGTTTTCCAGCCAGAGATCAGCATCGGTCGCCGGAATCCGACCTCCCTCACCCGTGACGCGGCATCGACCAGCCTGCTGGTCATGTTGAATGTCGAAGCCCAGCCGGCGCAAACTTTCTGTCATAACTCGAGTATCCTGACTGTCAAGAACTCCAGTCAGGTTGCTGGTCCCTTTGGCCAGTGCGGCCAGAATCATCGCTCGGTTGGTGATGCTCTTGGAACCGGGTGGCCGCAGGGATCCACGGATGGGATTTGTGACTGGAGTGATTCTCCGGGATTCGGTCATGGAAATGTGAGTTTGTTGCTGCAAAATGCCGGGGTGCCAGCCTGCCGAGTTGAATACCAATGTTGTGTGAATCGTATTTCCGGTTGAAAAATCAGCACCGCCACCAAACGGGGACAGGGACAAGATCTCCGCGCGGCAACCGATCGATTGACAGCAACTTGCCGCAATGAGCCAGTCCCCGTTCGGCACTCCCTGTGCGACATGTGGCCTGTCACAGCTTAAGTTGAGGGTAGCCGGATTCGCCAGAATTCGGAATGCACGGTCGTTTCCTGAAGTCTGGCGACTCCAGCTACGGGCGAATCCTCATCTTTGTTCCGGACAAACCTCTCAGTGCCGAATGACGTTTTATCGCTTGCGCGAGAGGGCAACGCCAGTCTGATCGATACCCGTCCCATTTTCGGGTGTCGATCCCGGTCACGCCGCGCAACGGGACAACGAATGGCGGGGACTCCGCTTTCGTCAATGAGTCATTGCCCGTGTGCCTCGTTCGACAGGAAGGCGGTTTGCGACCTGGTGGAATGCACCAACTCCACCAAATTGTAGGTGATCAGCCTTTCTGATCAAATCCGGGACTGTGAATCGAATTGTTCCAGACCTACAATCGATGACGAGTCAGTCATGCTGACGCGCGATCAGATGCCGACGAAAGCATGTCTGCCTGCCCCCTCGACAACGGACTGTCTCATGAATCTCCCTTATCGATCCTGCTCCCGGCTTTGTGCATTCGTCATCGTGTCGGGCGTCGTGTTATGGGCGATTCCCGCCTGTGCTCAGGAACCCGGCAATGTGATCGGACAAGAGGCACCCGTTCGCCCCTTGCAGTTGACCGAACTGGTGAAGGCGGGTGGAGGGATTGGCTACCTGATCGGTGTGCTGAGTCTGGTCATGGTGGCGTTGATCATTGACCACCTTTTGAACATTCGCCGCACGACTCTCATGCCACCCGGCGTGGCCGAGGAAGTACACCGCCTGCTCGGTGAAAAGAATATCGACGGCGCCAAACAGGCCTGTGAGCAATACCCGAGTTTTCTGAGTCGACTTCTGCATGCCGGTCTGGACGAAGTCGGGGTTGGCTACGCAAACATCGAAAAGTCGATGGAAGACGCTGCTGTGGAACAGTCGGCGCGATTGTTCCGCCGGATTGAGTATCTGTCAGTGATCGGCACCATCGTTCCCATGCTGGGACTGATGGGAACAGTCTGGGGGATGATCCAGGCGTTTGTGGAGTTTGAACTGAAAGCCAATCCGCAGGTGTCTGAACTGGCCCCCGGCATCTACCGTGCGCTCGTCACGACGCTGCTGGGACTCGGCGTTGCTGTGCCATCGTTAAGTGCGTTCGCCATCTTTCGTAATCGAATCGATGAGCTTTCGGCTGAAGCGACTCTGCTGGCGGAACACGTCTTCGCAGACTTCCGGCGGATGACGCAGAAGAAAGCCATCTCCCGTACGAAGCGAGCCGGCACAGCCATTGAGCAAGCCGAGGATTGATGCCGGATGCCAATGCTTGCTGTCAGAACCGATGCTGGCTGCATCGGCAACGTTGTCGACGCTGGGCCTGGTAGTCCTTTCGATGGCGGGTATGTGGTTGACACGGAAGCGACAGATTCGCACCGTCGACGTCATTCCATGGGCGATAGCACTTCTGGTTGGCGGTACGTTCGGCGCAGCCACGGTCGCGTCCGGGGCGGACCAGCCATTTTTTCTGTTGTACATGACGATCACAGCCCTCGTCGTTGCAATCGGTTTAGTTCGCAGCCTGCAGAGCCGGCGCTATCAGCAGAAGGTATCCACCCAGTGGTTTTTTGGCGTTACACGGATCCTCTTGTTGGGAGTGATTATTCTGCGCCTTCTGCCGCCCGTCCATGACGCGAGAGAGGCGGTCCGGCGGACTCAGTGCAGGAATAACCTGAAGCAGATTGGCTTGGCGATGCACGACTGGCACGATGAGTTCGATCGATATCCAGATGCCGCGGCGTCAGACGACGATGGGACTCCAATTTCGTGGCGAGTCGGGTTGCTCAACCATTTGGATTCCAGTTATTTGACTATCCAATACGACACACGACAGGCCTGGGACAGCGATGCCAATCTTCCGGCCGCCCCGACAACGGCTCAATGCCTATGTCTGCCCTTCCAACACTTACCCGGTCGACGACGCGGGGCGCCATTACACAGCATACGGTCTGATGACCGGAGCCGGTTCAGCCTTTCCCGAAAGGCGAGGGTTGTCAGTTTCTGACATTCCTTCTTCGTCATCGACGCTCATGGGCGTCGAGACGTGCGGACTGAACATCGTCTGGACGGAACCGAGGGATGTGTTTGTGACAGAACTGCCGGACGGCGTGAATTTGCCGGGGAAGGAACCTTTGTCCTCATTCGGATGGTTGTCGTCGTATCATATGGGAGGGACTCACGTCGGGACGGTCGACGGCTCAGTGCGATTTCTTTCCGAGAAGATCGATCAGTAACTTCTCCGGTCGCTGATGACGCGCGACGCGAAGGACGATCCGGACGAATCATGGTGAGCGGCTTCCTCCTGGATGCTTCGGTGTCCGTCACGTGTCGGGCACCGACGCACCCTTGCTGCTCGCTGACCGTGGACTTCTGACAATTCAACCGTTTCTCTGAGCGGTCCCCTTTTTCGATCTGTTTATATATCATAACGTCCTTTATGATATATTTCCTGAGAATCGATTTCCGACCCATTTCCAGACCCGAATCCTCATGGCGAAACACGAACTCACCACCACCAATCGGCCGCTGTCACTCACAGCGGCTGTGCCTGTGCCGGCACTGATCGAGTCTGCCGGCCGCAAAACGAAGAAGCGCTTTGTCGAATTCTTCGCCGCCGAGATTCGCAATCGGAACACTCGTGAATCGTACATGCGGAACGTGGACCGTTTTCTGGCGTGGTGTGATCTCAACGGCATCCAGAGCTTCGAGCAGATCGAACCGGTCGTGATCGCTGGGTACATCGAGCAGAAATGCCCGGAAGTCCGCTCGGAGAAACTCGCACCGATTGACGGCGGTCGCCCAGCGACACCGTTTGTGTCGGACAGCTCGGCGAAACAGCATCTGGCAGCCATCCGTCGGATGTTTGATTACCTGATCACGGGTGGATTGCTCGAGGTGAACCCCGCTGCGGCCGTGCGTGGCCCATCGGTTGTCATCGACAAAGGCAAGACGCCGATTATGACGCCCGATGAACTGCGGATGCTGCTGGACTCAATTGATACGACCAAAATCGCTGGTCTGCGGGATCGAGCGTTGATCTATCTGATGTTCAACACATTCGGCCGCGTGGGAGCAATCATCACGATGCAGGTCGAGGATGTTTTCAAACGAGGCGACCGCTACCGGATCCGCCTGCAGGAGAAAGGCGGCAAGTATCTGGAGAACTGGTTGAGCCACAAAGCTTCCGGATATGTGACAGAGTACATCGCCGAAGCCGGTCTCAGCAAAAAACGCGGCACTCCCCTGTTCCGGACACTCGATCGGTATCGAAACCTGACCAATCGGGCTCTGCAACGGCCCGAGGTTCTGGCGATGATCAAACGCCGGGCGAAGAAAGTCGGGATCAACCCGGAGACGTGCAGTCATTCGCTGCGGGCCACCGGAATCACGGAGTACATGAAGAACGGCGGTACACTGGAATCGGCCCAACGCCGGGCCGGTCACCGCTCACCACGCACCACGAACATCTACAACCGAGCGGCTGACGATGACGATGAGGATGAGTTCGAGTGCGAGAAGGTGGGGATTTGATACCTCGACCAAGTGGCTCATGGATCGCGATGAATGCCGTGGAATTTGGTGAGATTGAACGACACGATTTGAAAACCGGTTGCGAGATTCTCTTTTCGTGGGCCGTTACACGGATTGAAGGTCATTTGCAGAGCGTAAAGAACCAATTCAGCGCTCGGTATCCGACCGTGGAGACCCAATTCCAGCGGTTTCTCCGTTGTCGCGTCTCAGGTCGAGTCAGGCGGTGACGCTTCAAAATCGCTGACAATGAGCGTCATGTTGTGTATTCAAAATGTGCAGGAACCACTCGAAAGAGCCGGTTCAACGCATGATCGATGCGTGGCCTCGTTGTGCTCTCAAGGCAGCGACGCTGCGTTCGGGTTGGTTACGGATGCCGGTGGTTCGGCAGGATGCCCTGTGAATGTCATCTTGCCGAAAGTGTCCTCTCATGCCAGCAGTATCCACCAAAGTGCAATGTCGCAGCCTGGGCAAACCATACTTGCCAGCGCGCGGTCGGTATGCACCGCGTGCCCAGGTTGACGATTACCTGCAGGACTCCGAATCTGTCGTGCAGGGATACCCGAGCGCGAACGAGTTCGTCGAGACAATTGTGCGCGAGTTGAGAATCCGCTTCTACCAACCGAAAACAGTCAAATCCTATCGGAATGCGATCAGGTCATTTCTGCGGTGGTTTGGTACTTTTCCTCACCGCGTGACGCGCGAAGATGTGCGTGAGTATCTGTTGTATCTGGTCGACGCCGGAGCGGCTTCAGGCACGGTGGCGAATCATTTGGCGGCAATCCGCACGGCGTTTGACAAATTCTGTCTGAGACGCGTCACGCTCGGACTGGCTGTACCGCGTCGTCCCCACAGGCTGCCTGTCGTCCTGAGCGCCAAGGAAGTCATTGCACTCCTGCAGGCTGCTCCGTCACTGCGGGACAAGTTGCTCCTCGGTTTAATGTACGCCACCGGCGTACGCGTCAGTGAAGTCGTTCGTCTGCGCTGGCGAGACGTGGATTTGGATCGCCGCACGATCAATATCTGGCAGGGCAAAGGCCGTTCCGACCGGCAGGTCATGCTGCCACAGTGCTACGAATCGTTGTTGACGGAGCTGTCAAAGGGGTTCTGCGGAGAAGACTTCCTGTTTCCCGGAGATCGGCGGGGGCGGCATCTGAGTCCGCGGACGGCCCAGCGCGTGATGCAACGCGCAGTTGCTGTGGCCGGGATTAAGAAGCGTGCGACTCCACATTCGCTGCGACACAATTTCGCTACGCATAGCTTTGAAAATGGCTGTGACATTCGTCGCATCCAGAAGTTGCTGGGTCACGTGCGTCTGGAGACGACGACCATTTATGTCAAGGTCGCGAGGATGGATGACGAGCCGTGTATGCCGAGCCCGCTCGACAAACTCTATCAACCGTTGAGTCATGACGGTTCTCATGCCCCGCGTCGTTCCGTGGGACACCTGCGTCTCCATTTCCAGCAGCAGCCTGACGCGTCTGGTTGCCCTACGGCAAAGGTAACCATCGAAGTTCAGACTCCCGAGCGTCCGGTCTATTTTACAGGGACGTTCGTCAGCGAAGCCCGCCCGGGATTCGTCACCCTGCAAATCCCGCCGCTCGAACAGTGGGACGATCCCCTGAAGTGGATTTCACGCTCACAACGTGAACGCTTTCAAGAGCCTGGGTTCTACCAGTTGCTGCAACGGGAGATCACAACCCGATTCTGTCGATTAACCGCGGCACCATCCTGACGCAGGCAACTGCCCGGATCGTCGAACAAATCCTCGAGACCGTAGGGCGAGTGCGCGCAGCGGACCGGAATGCGGCATTTCTGCCCTCTGGCTGGTCTGAAATCCGGATCGTCTTGCAGGAAGATGACCATCCTCTGATAATACCAAGAGACGAAATACGTGTCGCGCCAGCCGCAATGCGCACATTGCGACACGATGGCATAGTAAAACCCGTTGTGCGAACACTGCCCATGACTGCTATGCCCAAAAGTTGTCGCTCTTGTGGGGACGACGCGCTCTACCAAACCGAGGTCAGCGCTGGTGGTGGCTACGCCCCGAACTATCTCCCACAGCTTGGCACGTTCTGGGCCAGCGCTAAGTTCACGGTAGTCGTATGTGAAAACTGCGGAGAGACGACGTTTTTTGCGCCAGCCGATGCGCGCCAAAATCTCAGGGAAAGCAGCGAATGGCGCAAAGTCTGATTCCAGCATTGCATCGCACAACACAGCATTGCCGCAAAGGCCCTACGGGCACGCCTTCGTCTTTCATTCCACGGGCGCTCGCGTAAAATGGCTTAATGGTTGCTCGACGTTTTCCACTTCGTTGTGGGCGGGTG
>JBDOMX010000962.1:0-4429 GCA_039831615.1 Planctomycetaceae bacterium | reverse complement strand
TAAATGTCGCTGGCATGTCCGATCGATGCGGTTAGTCCCGCAGCCTGTTCCGGCGACATCCAGGCAGGCGTCCCCAATATGGCTCCCGTTGTCGTGATGCTGTCGTCCTGCCCCGATCCCATGTGGTGCGCTGCGTTGGTCGTGGACTGCGTCCGCTTGGCCAGTCCAAAATCGGTGACGAACGGAGTCCCGTCGTCGGCAATCAGAATATTGGACGGTTTCAGATCCCGGTGCAGAATCCCGGCAGCGTGCGCGGTCTGGATGGCGTCCACGACCGGCAGCAGCAACCGCACGGCTTCCTGAGCATCCATCGGCCCGCGTATCAAACGGTCGTTGAGCGTCTCGCCATCAATCAACTTCATACAGAACCAGGGCTGACCGCCGTGGTTTCCCACATCGTAGACGGGGACGACATTGGGATGACTCAGCTGACCGGCTGCCAGCGCCTCGCGTCGTAAACGCTCGATGTCGGCGCTGGCAGCGAATTCGGCATTTGGAATCATCTTCAGAGCGACATCGCGATTCAACGATGACTGTCGTGCCCGAAAGACGACTCCCATTCCTCCACGTCCGATTTCCTCCAGTAATTCGTAATCCCCAATTCTTGTCGCCTGAACTTCAGGAGTGGTTGCGGTCGCGGCGCCGCGGTCGGTGACGGTCTCAGTGAATCCCGGTCCGACTGGAGAACTCAAACCAGCAGTCAGTTCGCCGGATTGGAACGCCGCGACGTCATTGGCAATCAGCGCGGTTGCCGACAGCTCCCGAATTTGCTGTTCCAGATCGGGATGGTCTGCGATCGCCTGCGCCAGGCGTACCGACCAGCTCGCAGCGGCGGTTCTGTCCACCAGAGAGTCCAGCACGGCAGCCAGTCGCTCATCTTGATCAGTCATTTCACTGCCTGAGAGCCTGCCTGGAGGGGCGCCACCGCCGCAGCCGGTGAGCCCGGCCTGCCCCACCTATTTATGCCCCCTGGGGAGGATCGTCAATGCCGCGTCGGTTCGACTGACGTTGCCATGCCGGCAGCCGCCAGCTCCAGACCAGCGAAAAATGCCGAACTTCGACGCGCCGGTCTTTCCCCAAATCCCCGATTTTATTAGTTTCCACAGGCTGACCTATCCGTCTGCCTGAGGTGTCAGCAGGTCAGCTGAACTGTTTTCCTCTAAAAGTACGCCTCAAATTGCGTGATCGTCCGCGATGACGCAGCGATCGTCCGCGAGGGAGTGTTCGGTCGGGGAAAGAAGGGAGTCTAAGATGCCGTATCAACCGCAGCGTTTCATTCACGCGGCAAACGTCCGTTTGGATGTCCCGGTCAGCGTCTATCTCTCGGAACAGCTGACCGACGATCTGCGTCACCAGCTGGAGGACGCGACTCTGCTGGCGTTTGACTGCGTCGTTGACAACTGTGTCGAACGGAACGTCGACTATCTGCTGCTGTCTGGAAACCTGTTCGTGGAAACAGACCGCAGCCTGCGCGCCCGACTGGCGCTGTTGCGAGCATTTCGTCGTCTCCGTGCCGAGGGGATTCCTGTCTACGTGCTTCCAGGTGATGCGGATCCGCCTGAAGCGTGGCGGGCCATCCCGAGGCTGCCCGACAACGTGCATGTTTGTTTTAGCTCCAGTCCCGAACCATTTAACGTCAAGCGCGGAAAGCGGACGATTGCCACCGTGAGCGCGTCCATGTGGTACGGCGAAACCGACGCATTCGGGATCCGCGTGATTCACTCCAGTCCGGATGGAATCGAACCCTTTCGGATTGGTACCGTCAGCCGAGCCCGCTACGACGAATCACGACGCATGGCCAGTCTGACGGCCGCTGCAGAAGACAATCTCATCAGTCTGCACGACGATGATCACGACCAGCCCGCTCAAGACCCTCAGGACGAGCCGGATGCCGCTGAACAATCCGCTGCGGAATACGAAGCGGGTTTCCGCACGTACATCCAAAAATTGATGCGCGAAGGACGACTCAACTATCTGGCGTTTGGCAGCCAACTTCTGCGAACCGAAATGCAGCTGGACACCGGGCTGGTTCATTGTCCAGGCACCACCCAGCCGCGCAGCCAGCTCGAAGCAGACTGCGGACTGTGCAGTCTCGTGACGGTGGACAGCTTCGGCAAAGCCAGCAGTGAGGAGATCAACACCAGCGCTGTCGACTGGAAAAACATCACGCTTCAATTGGATCCCGGCACGGAATTGAACCAGCTGTTGGAGCAGATGCGGGACATCCTGGTTGAAACACCCAGCAACCCATCAGACCGCATCTGGTCGGTCTGCTGGACACTCACAGGTCCGCTCCCGCTCCTGCGCAACTTCGTGGAAGATGACCTGGAGCTGGCCGTCGCCGTGGAATTGGATGCCCTCGACTTCGAGGGGCGTCCGGTGCGGCTGCTGCATCAGATCCGCACGCTGCCCGACCCCTGGGATCTGGATGATCGGCAACATCTGGCTCAACAGTATGCCGAGCTGATCCCGCAGGATGGCGAGACCCGACGAAATGTGCTGCGAACATTGCTCGATGAGTCCGAACTGTCCGAAGGCTGGTCGAAACGTCTGGAAGCTTTAGCCGACGGAATCGATGCTCACCGTTTGCTGGCTCAGCTGCGCAATGACGGAGCGGACTGGTTTGTTGCAGATCTGGACGAGCTGATGCCGGCGGAAGTGCCGGAGCAGGAGACAGCGGAAACTGCGGCAGCCGACGCCGAACCTGGTGATGCAGACACGGATGTTGAAGCAGAATCTTCGTCGGAGGAAGACGCCTCAACGATAGCGGTGCTCACGGCTGACGACGATGACGACGATGACCACTACGACCGCGAACAGAACACTCCGAATTCCTGATGCACGCCATCTCGATGGCAGGATCTACGGATGAGAATTGCAGAAATTGACATTGATCGGTTTCGGATCTGGCGCAGCCTGTTGCTGCGTCTGGACACCAGCGGATTGAATGTCATCTACGGACCCAACGAAGCGGGGAAGTCCACTCTGATGCAGTTCGTACGGTCGGTCCTGTACGGCTTTGAGCCATTAGAAGACGAACCAGCCTGGCACCGCAACGATGCTGAGATCCCGTGGAAGGGGGCCCTGCGTTGTGAACACGATGGCCGGCCCTGGCGAGTCAGCCGTAAGGCAGCGACGTCCACGCGCGGGAAGTTTCGGATCACAGGTGCTCCCGAGGACATGTCCCGCGATGACGCCCTGGGCCTGTTGCTGAGCGATACGCGCGAGAGCGTGTTCAACGATGTTTTTGCACTGGGCGTCCGCGAACTGCAACAGCTCTCAACACTCGGCAGCGAACAGGTCGCGGAATACATTTACGGTCTGTCATTGGGGGCCCAGGGACGGCAGTTGCTCAAGGCGATCGGTGACGTGCGTCAGCGTCAGGCGGCCCTGCTGAACGATGAAGGCACCGATGGACGACTGCCCGACTTGTTTGGAAATTATGTACAGTTGACCGGCGCGGCGCAACGCGATGGCGAAACCCGGGAGAAACACGCGCGTCTGACTCGCCAGCGTTCAGAATTGCAGGAGCAGATCGACGAGTCTCAGACACGTCAGGCGGAAATCGAAGCCGAACTCCGTGGTCTGAGGTTTGTGAGCGGTTGCTTCAAACCATGGAAGCGGATCAGGGAACTTAACGAGCTGCTGAGTAACCTCCCGGTCATTCGTCATTCGCCGGAAGAGTCACTCACGCTGCTGGATGCCTGTGAACGCGACATCGAAAAACATACGACCAATCAGCAAAAGCTGGCGGAACAGGCCGAACAGTTGCGTCAGCAGGCCGGTCGACTTAAAATCGATCTACAATTTGAAAAGAATCGATACGCCATTCAAAGTCTGGTCGATCAGGCCGCCTGGCTGCGTCAAATTGACCAGCAGATCAATGAAGCTCAGGATCGCTCGCAGGACCTCAGGCGTGAACTCGACCACCAGCTTGCAGAAATGGGCGAGTCCTGGAATCTCGAACGTCTCACTGCAGTCGATACGTCACCTTCAGCCCATCATCGACTGCTGCAGGCCGCTCGCCGGTACCAGGATGCTGCTCAGCGGCGGTCCAAATTACGGCGCTGGAATCGAGGATTGTCGCGGCGCAGTCAGCAGGAGCTGATGGAGCTCAACAGTGACCTCGAGGCACTGGGAATTGAAGCCATTCCGGAAGCCATCGAACTCGAACGCAAACGGCTGACCGAACTGGAAAACCTTGGTCGACTCCGATTGCAGAGAGAACAGCTGGCCCTGAAGATTCAGACGGTCCGGAAAGTCATGAGTCGAGTCGACACCGACGACACTGTCCCGCCGTGGGTCGACGGCGCGGTCACCGGAATCACTGCTGTCTCACTGGCATTATTCTTCTTCGGAATGGTGACCTGGGGAATGGGGGCCTCTGGTCCCAGTGCCATCGGCGGAGCACTGGCGGCATCGGCGTTTG
>JBDOMX010001010.1:0-4440 GCA_039831615.1 Planctomycetaceae bacterium | reverse complement strand
CAGATCTCCGTCCTGAAGAAACTGACGTCTCAGGAATCTGAACTGCTGCTGAAACCGTCCTTGATGAAGATAGCGCATCCTTGAGGCCTCCTTGCCGGTGATGGTGACGTGATGAACTCCATTCTAAGAAAGTGAGGCTCTTCGCCTATGTCTTTTTGAGCCAACCACTTGCGCAAGAACTAAGTGCCATTCGACACGCCCACATGAGCGCGCTGGCCAAATCGCGAGTGCATCATGTTGACTACACTCGTCGGTGGGTTTTAGGGGACAAGCAAATTCCAGTAAACTCGATCTTCGTCGACCGATGTTCGACTCTCAGTCTGCGAACGCGTTTCCACTTCCGGGGCTGAGGACCGCTTAAGCCTGGGCCCAATGCGGTGTCCCATTCGAAACAGCGCCCACGGCTGGATGATAGTCTTGATTGACGAGATGAGTTCTTCGGAAACGTGCGCTCAAGACAACTGGCCATTTTGCGGTTACCGCACGGATTAGGCCGCGAGGGGCAGGAATCGAACGTTAGTTGCGACACGTTCCTGGCCAGTATCCAATCATCCCCGACGGACATCGGAATGGCGACGTTGCATCCCTTGAAGTAGCGTTTGTTCCATATAGAGTGAGTTCCACTGCTGAAATCAAAATTACTATCAGTCGAGCGGCGTCAATAAGGTATTAACATCATCATGAATCCATTCCATTTTAGAACATTCATTGTTCTGTTGTTGGCAAGTACGTCAGCCGTTCTCGCTGCTGCTCAACCGCCTAACATCGTCTTCGTACTCGCCGACGACCTCGGCTACTCCGATGTCGGCTTCAACGGCCAACGCTTTTACGAGACACCTAACATCGACGCGCTCGCCCGCGACGGCATGATCCTCTCAGACTTCTACTCCGGCGGACCCAACTGCGCGCCAACACGCGCCGGCATGTACACCCCGCGCCACAGACTGTTCACACCTGGCGGACAGGCGAAGGGCAATGTGAAGTCGATGCGGTTCGCCGTCCCGACGAAGGGGCAGGAAGATCCGGTCTACAACACGGTGGATTCGATGCGCAATACTATCGACGGTTACCATACGTCGATCGCCGAGATCCTGGGCGGCGCGGGGTACGTCTCTGGGCGATTTGGCAAGTGGCATTTGGGCGATGATTTGCAGGGATTCACCGTTTCGTCGGCCAACGGCAAGTCGGGCCTGGTCGGCAAGAAATTCTACGGCAACATCAACGTGGCCGAGGATCTAACCGACGCGGCGGTGGAGTTCATCGAGCAAAACAAGGAGAAGCCGTTCTTCTTGTACGTGGCGCACTGGGACGTGCACGGCCCGCTTCGCGCTCGTAAAGAGGTGATCGCCAAGTACAAGAAAAAGCTCGAGACCTACACTGACGACGGCGCCTGGGAATGGAACCCCATCTACGCGGCCATGCTCGACGCAGTGGACACCTCCGTCGGTCGCCTCCGCGCGAAGATCAAACAAGCAGGCCTGGAAGACAACACGCTGTTTATCTTTACCTCCGACAACGGCGGTGCCTCGTTCGCCACCACCAACCACCCGCTTCGCGGCGCCAAGGGGGCCTTCTTTGAGGGCGGCATCCGCGTGCCCACCTGCGCCGCCTGGCCGGCCGTCATCAAGCCCGGCACGCGCAGCGACGCGGCGTTCACCAGCGTCGATTTCATGCCGACCTTCGCCGAACTGGCTGGCGCCTCGCTGCCCACGAATCAGCCGGTCGACGGGCGTTCCTTCACCAAGGTACTTCAGGGGCAGGCCACCCTTCAGAACCGCGCCATCTTCTGGCACTACCCGCTCTACCTCTCCGGCGCCGGCTACAACAAAGTCCTACCCGTCTACGGCACAGACAAGATGATTTGGCGCGCTGTCCCCTCCTCCGTCATCCGCAAGGGCGACTACAAACTCATCTACTACTACGAGTACGACAACTATAGGCTCTTCAACTTGCGTGACGACCTCTCCGAGAAAAACGATCTCGCTCAGAAGATGCCCGAAAAGGCTACGCAACTCCACGCCGAGTTGATGGCCTGGGTCAAGGACACAGGCGCACCCGTCCCCACCAAACCCAACCCAAAATTCGCCCCGTAGATCCTGCTGTGCGTGACGCTCCCCGCCACTGGCATTCCAGGAGTGCAGACGCACTGGACGAAACATGTGGCAATTTGACTCCCCTAGAGAATCACAATGTGCTTTGCTCGATTTACACCACTGATTGCCCTTCTACTGTCAGCGTTGACGGCCGATGTTGCTTCGGCTGCCGAACAACCCAACATCATCATTCTGTTTGCGGATAACCTCGGTTACGGAGAGCTGAGCTGCCAAGGCAATCCCGAGATCCCTACGCCTCATATCAACTCGATCGCCAGCAATGGTGTTCGTTTCACTGACGGCTATGTGGCTGGTCCCAACTGCAGTCCATCACGGGCGGGACTCTTGACCGGGCGAATTCCGACTCGCTTCGGGTATGAATTCAATCCCACCGGCGCGCTCAATGAACAGCCGGGCTTTGGCCTGCCAGTTGAGGAAATCACGATTGCCGAAACTTTGCAGAACGCTGGATACGCGATGGGGTTGATCGGCAAATGGCATCAAGGTGGCACTGCGGATTATCACCCCTTTCGGCATGGCTTCGACGAGTTCTTCGGATTCCTGCATGAGGGCCACTACTTTGTGCCGCCTCCGTACAGCGGAGTCACAACGATGTTGCGACGCAAGTCGCTCCCCGGTGGACTCACAGGCCGCTGGATCGGAGACAAGGGACTCATCTATTCCGATCACATGGGCCGTAATGAGCCAGATTACGATGCCGACAATCCAATCACTCGCGGCGGTCAGCCTGTTGTCGAAACAGAATACCTGACCGATGCGCTCACGCGCGAAGCCGTCGACTTCATCGACCGTCACGACGACAAACCTTTCTTTCTGTACCTCGCCTACAACGCCGTCCACAGCCCGTTGCAAGGAGCCGATGCGTACATGGAAAAGTTCTCGCACATCGAAGATATTCACCGGCGCATCTTTGCAGCCATGTTGGCCAATATGGACGACAGTGTCGGCGCTGTGATGGAGCAATTGCGAATATCCGGGCTCAAAGAAAACACCCTGGTCTTTTTCCTGAGCGACAATGGTGGCCCGACTCGCGAACTCACTTCCTCCAATCTGCCTTTGCGAGGATCAAAGGGCCAGATGTATGAAGGCGCCATACGAGTTCCCTTCATGGTCCAGTGGAAAGGGAGGCTGCCATCGGGACGAGTCTATGACAAGCCGGTCAGCTCGATGGACATCTTCACCACGGCATCAGGAATCGCGGGAGCGAAAACGCCGAAGCAGGTCGAAGGCGTGGACCTGATTCCCTTCCTCACCGGAAAAGACAACAGCCGACCGCATCAGACTCTCTACTGGCGACAGGGTGGAAAGACCGCCCTTCGGCACGGCGATTGGAAACTCGTTCGCATGGGCAAAAAGTTCGAGTCGGGCAACGCGAAGTGGGAACTCTACGATTTGTCGAAGGACATCTCCGAGGAAAACAACCTGGCCACATCTCACCCCGAACGACTCACCGAATTGGTGGAGCTGTGGGAGAAGATGAACGGGGAAATGAGTGAGCCGCTGTTTTAAATGAGCCGCAAGAGGCAGGGCATGCAGCATTAGACTTTTTTTCTATGTTCGGCGCCTTACGGCCCGCGACTCACCCTTGTAATTCGTATGGCGATTTAACCATGAAGAACATTCTGCTTGTAATATCTTTGTTGCACTCGAACTTTGCCATCGGTCACGCTGGTTCTCCCAACATGCTGTTCATTGCGATCGACGATCTGAATGACTGGGTGGGCTGTTTGGATAGCCATCCGCAAGTGAAGACTCCAAATATCGACGCGTTGGCACAACGGGGGACCTTGTTCACCAACGCTCATTGTCAGGCACCGATTTGTAACCCATCCCGCACCAGTGTGATGATCGGGCTGCGGCCCTCGACGACCGGAGTGTATGCCTTGGCTCCGTGGTTTCGGACGGTGGATGAATTGAAGGAGCTCGTGACGTTGCCACAGCATTTTTCGGGAGCCGGGTACACGACCTATACGGTTGGAAAGATCTACCACGGTCGAAGTTGGAATAGCTTGGGCGTGAAAGAGTTTGATGTGGTCGGCAAGACAGAACGCGGATTGACGCCGAAAGAGAAACGCGTGGCGACTCCGCGCGGTGGTCCTGGAATGGACTGGGCTGTTTATCCCTACAAAGAATCGGATCACAAAGACTGGAAAACAGCAAGTTGGGCTGTAGAACAGCTCGATCATAAGCCGGAAGACCCTTTCTTCATGGCGGTCGGTTTTTCTCTACCTCACGTGCCGTTGTTTGCGACACAAAAGTGGTTTGATCTGTATCCCGAAGATGAGGGCAGCCTTCCTCGCATGCTTTTGGATGATCGCATCGATAC
>JBDOMX010000060.1:0-19843 GCA_039831615.1 Planctomycetaceae bacterium | reverse complement strand
TGGAATACCTTATTGCAACCTGATTTACGACATAAACTGGCGCTGTCCAACTAAAACGAACATGGCGATCCGGATTTACCTTAATTGAGCTGATGGTGGTGATGTCCATCATCGCCATGCTGATGTCGCTGCTGCTCCCGGCCATTCAGAACGCCCGGGCAACAGCGCGCCGAACGCAATGTATGAACAACATGCGTCAGGTGGGCGTTGCGCTGCACGCGTTTGCTGCCAAAGACGCCTCGCAGAAATTCCCGGCGTACGGAACATGGGGCGATTTCAGACGAAACAACGGTTCCTGGCGGACTGGCGGTCGTCACGGGGCTCCGCTCAAAAACTGGGTGGTTGAAATCCTGAGTGAACTGGATCGACAGGATATTTATGATCGCTGGGACCAGACGCGGAGGCACGACTCAACATTCGATGGCCCCGGCGGACTTTCCAATCAGGATCTGATGAGTGGCTTTGTTCTGCCGGTGCTCACCTGCCCGGACGACCCGACGTCTCAGGATATTCCGGGGACCATGAGCTATGTGGTGAACGCGGGATATGCCAACATCGACGGATCTCTAAGTAATTTGAACAATGGCTGGGGAGGAAGAAACATTCACGGGATCAGCGACCCGGACCTGGACCTCAATGCCAATGGCACGGTCGCCGACCCCGATGACCGTGATCTGCTGCGACGTAGTGGCGTGATGTGGCGAGCCGTCGTTGACCGTCAACCTGATACCAGAAATCCGCGCGAGATGCCGAGTCGCAGCTATGGGCCAGGCAACATCTATGATGGCTCGACGAATACGATTTTGCTCACCGAAAACATCAACGCGGGTGAAAAACAATTGTGGGGTGATCCGGACCCTCGCAACTGCACCTTTGTGGTTCCGATTGACCCCAGTATCGGCGGCTACGATTCGACAAATTACTACGCGACAGCACCCCTGGACCCCCGGCATCCCTACGGCGTGATCAATGGCGCCCGCAGAGGGCCGGAAGGAGAACGGCCGTTTCCGAATTCCAATCACTTCGGCAGCGTGAACATGGTGTTTTGCGACGGATCGACTCGGATGATCTCACAGGACATCGACCCGAACGTCTACATTCGATTGATGTCTCCTGCCGGCGATCAGCCCAGCACGACGATTACCGCTCAGTCGCCAATTGACGGGATCAGCTACTAAGAAATGTTCGAACAGTCGTGGCGGGATTCCGGCTCGCGGGGGCAATGGATCATGGGCTTTGGCACTGATGCCACGGCCACGATTCAGCGTCATACGCTGTGAGCAGGTTCTGAAAAACACGCAGTCAGGAATTGGAGCCCGGTTTGGATCAAGCCGGGCTACTTTCGCGGATGCTGCGTGGGCATGGGGCACGACTCCTCAGATTTGGAAGTCTGAATTCATCGCACACTGGATGCAGTTCCCAGGCATCAGCAACGACGTTTGAACAGTTCTGCCTTGCGGCTGAGTGTGGGGCCAGGGCAAATACGCCAGCTGAAAATGAACTCTGCGGCAGACTCGCGGAGACTCATCACGATCATCCGGCATGATGTGCCGAATGACGGTCGAGGAAAAGTCGTCCCAATCATGATATTCGTTTGAGGGAACCGGTGGCGAATCGCCGAAATAATGAGTGCAGCCACACGGCAGTCGCTGATCGTCACCGATCGGGGCGGCTGAGTGGTCGCGAGAATCGGAGGGGGCTCCGATTCTGCAGACGGGTTTTTCGCATCGAATTGTGTGTCGGGGGCGGCACTCGAACTCGATGTTGACGCGATTGCTTTGGGGGGGGGCGACATGCGGAAACCGGTCACTCGGTCTGCGCGCAGGCTGCTTGGTCTGCTGTGTGTCGCGGTTTCCATGGACATGGGGGCTCCGGCCTCTGCCCAGATGCACTTGACTGAAATGGCCGACCGCGCGGGTATCACGATCGCCGCCGAAGGCAGATCCGGAGCAAGGCTGCGCGACAGCAGTGTCAAACGGATGCCCTGGAATCGAATTTCCCCGGACGGCGAGAAAAGAATTCGCGAGGTTCTGGACAACTGTGCGCAGTATCGTCAGCTGCCCGAACTGCATTACGACGTTCGTCCCGACTTTTATCGGTACCTCGTTGAGCACCCTGACGTTGCCGTCAGTACATGGCGGGTCATGGGAATCTCTCAGGTACAGATGTGGCAGACCGGTGCGATGGACTTCGAAGCGACGGCTCCGGATGGATCGGTCGGGCTGGCGGATGTGCTCTATCGTGATCCGTCACAGTGTTTGTTGCTGTTCGACGGAATGTACAGCAGTCCGCTGTTGCCGCGACCGATTTCAGCGGCCGGTCTGGTCTGGCTGAGGTACGAATATCGACCTGGGAAAGGCGGGGAAACCCAGGTCCGTCAGAAGCTGGATGTCTTTGTGTCATTCCCGTCGATTGCGGCACGAGCCATGGCTCTGCTGGCATCACCGATCACCAATGTGATGATGGACCGTAATGCGTTTGAAGTTTCGCTGTATGCCCGGATGATGTCTCAGGCCGCGGACAACGATCCCGCCTGGGTCGAGCAAATCGCCTCACAACTGGATGGCGTCCTGCCGCAGCGTCGTCAGGAGCTGGCTTCACTTGTGTGTTCCGTTGAGACCGACCGCGACCGCACCGCGTCGGTCTCCGGACACACACCTCGCAGCACTGTGCCACTGCGCACGTTCAGGGCATCCATGATCAACGTCCAGCGTGCAGTGAATCCTTCCGGTGCATCCCGGCAAATCAGGTGCCAGGATGCTGAACCGCCTGGCATCCATCACGTGCACGATCTGCTACCGTGCGATGCCATTGAACCGCGGCTGCCAGTTGAGCTGGCTCCGTCCGCTGAACCGGCAGTGGGCAAATCGGCCGGCAGTTCGATGCCGTCGCCAGCCGTGAGAAAGCAGCGGTCGGTTTCCGGCCCACCCGAATTCAGTGGCTTGTGAGTCCGGCTCGCAGCTGCGCGTTCAGTTCGCTACGGTTACCGGTTTTGAATCGCCGCAGACTGTGCCGCACCAGCCATGAACGACGACGATGGATTTTCGGCTGCCGAATTGACGATCATTGGGGACGAATCCGAATGTTCGTATCTGCCTGGAAGAAGATCGCGGTTCGAGCATCGGTGGGCTGGACCTCTTTCATACGCGCAGTTCGAAGCTCTCCTGGCACGCGGCTGGCGACGTTTTGGCCGACATCTGTTTCGTCCGATCTGTCGGCAGTGTCGCGAATGTCGCAGCCTGAGGGTCGTGCTGCCGGAGGTGCAACTCACCAAAAGTCAGCGGCGATGTCGCAATCGAAACGCCGATGTGCGGCTCATCGTGCAGCCACCTTCGATGACTGATGAACACATACGTCTCTACAACGACTACCATCGGGACATGCAACAACGGCGGGGCTGGCCATTTCGCGAGACGACCGAGGAGGACTACTACCAGTCATTCCTCGACGGGCACTTTGAGTTCTCCCGGGAGTTTCTGTACCTGCGTGACGATCGACTGATCGGCATCGGCATGGTGGACATGACCGATCGAGTCCAATCGAGCGTGTATTTCATTCATGAGCCTCAATGGCGCGACAGAGGCCCGGGGACGTTTTCCGTTTTGAGCGAAATTGAGGTCGGTCAGGCGGCCAGCCGCGACTATCTGTACATGGGCTATTACATTCGTGACAGCGGATCCATGAATTACAAGAATCGATTTCGGACTCATGAGCTCCTGCGGGACTACATCAGTGACTCGGATTTACCGGTTTGGGAGAAACCGGATTCGGACATGGAATCACAGTGATGTCTGCCTGAGCGGGCTGTTTTGAGCCGCCGCGATTCTCCTCCGGCATTTTTTCCTGCCCGCATCAACTGAACCAGCAGACACAGTACGGGGTCTTCCGAAGCCAGGAGCATCCTCCTGGTGCCTGTCGACATGCCTTCCTTAGCCATTTTGCAATGTTGCACAATCTCCCACTCTCCACGTTGTCGCACAAAGCGCTGACCATCGAAGGCTATTCGCGGGCAGCAGTCCAGAGTTACTGGCGAATCCCGGAACTCAAACTGGGCTTTGAACTGGGCGCCAGTCCATGGTCATTCATGGGGACTCAGTCCTTCTTCGTGACCCACGCCCATTTGGATCATCTGGCGTCTCTCCCGGTCTACGTGGCCCGACGTCGCATGATGAAAATGGACCCTCCCACCATTTATCTGCCGGAGCAGGTCATTGACGCCGTGCAGAGGATGCTGAAATCATGGCAGCGTCTGGACCGAGGTCGCATGAATTGCAACCTGGTGGGTGTGAATCCCGGAGACATGATCGAATTGTCGCGAGAACACCGGGTGCGTGTGATCGCAACAAAGCACACGGTGCCATCGGCGGGATACATCGTGTACGACGTCCGAAAGAAACTCAAGCCGGAGTACCACGGTCTCAGGGGCGATGAAATCCGCGACCTGCGGATGGCTGGAAACGACGTGACGTCGGAGTCACTCACACCCCTTGTCTGTTTCACCGGAGATACGTCACCGGCCGGACTGGACAGCCACTGTGACGTGTACAAATCTCAGATATTGATTACGGAAATGACGTTCTTCCGTCCAGATCATCGCAAAGAAAAGATTCACAAATACGGTCACATGCACCTGGACGATATCCTGGCCCGCGCCGACCAGTTCGAGAACGAGTTGATCATCCTGAGCCATCTAAGTACGAGGACGGCTGTTGAGGCGGCTGCCGTGGCCCTAAAGAAACGATTGCCGGCGTCATTGTACGATCGTGTCCATCTTTGGACGTAGCGTCAGCGAGGCCTGATTCCGTCGGGCACGTCTGCCGGCCGCCGCACAGAAGGGGTTTCGGGCAGCTCAAACCTGATGTGGGTTCCGTGAATCTGAGCACTCACCGAGTAATCCTCCGCGGCCGAGAGTCGAAATTCGTCGTAGCTGTATCGTGACGGCAGGAACTGTTCGATGAAGGGATGTCCATCGCTCTTGCGAAAACATCGTAGGCGCACCCGACCGTCGCGTTGCCCAGGCCGGTTCGGAATCGCCTGGTCCAGTGTGGCGACGAATGGCAGAGTCAATTGATCGGTCACCACGCTTCCATATTGTGATTTCGGCAGTGACGTTTCCCACAACAGTTCGCCCGAGTGACGTTCGAAGACTCGCATCGCGCGGAACCGCGTGAACTCACGTTCCGGGACACGGACTCCCTGCAAAGCCGTGTCGGCCTGATGAATCAGGTACACATAGGCTGAATCTTCAAAAAACCGGATGCGATCCGGCGGCCAGTCGTGTTGTGAGCCAGTCTCACGACCGGCTGCTGACTGACTCACATCAGTCTGCGCGTCGGCTGACCAGTGATACTCGCGAACACGTGCTGTCTGCAGATCAACAACAGACAAACGGCTGTCTGTATGGACGATGACAGTTTGACAGCCCTCGTTCTGCCGAATGTGAGCAACGTCGTCGACGGTCACTGTTCTTGAGATTTTACCGGTCAGTGCATTCTGCCAGACAATCGTGGCCGTATGTGGTTCTTCGGCGTCCTGCTGCTGCATCACAAACTCGGTTCCGCTTGTTGACACGATGTGTCGAACATCGGCTGGACTGAAGTGATGATGCAGTTGCTGTCCGGATCGCCGATCAAGAGCAACAAGGGGCCTGTTGCCTTGATCATGTACGATGACACAGTTTTCACTCGCCCACACGGTGTCAGATGAGGCAACCGGACAGGACCAGCTGGATTCTCCGGTGAGTGCGTCGACCATCTCGATTAACTGTCCGGTCTGGAGACAAACCCAGCGCGGTCCCGTCGAGACGATGCGCGGACTCATTCGACGGGTCGATCCGGTGCGCGCATCGTTCGTTTCCGGATCGGCGCGAATCTGCCAAAGGACCCGCTGTTCGAGCAGTGATACTGCTGTCACGCCATCAACTGCCTGGATAAGCAGCAAACTGCCTGAACGTTCGATCGTCGGGACAGCGGCCAATCCCGGCCGCGCAGGAAAGGACCCAGGGATTGACCACAACCATTGACGCGAAGGTGCAACTTCGCGGACCACGAGACGGGGTGGATCGCGGTGAATCAGCAGGTCAAACTGGCGAAGAAATGAATCATTCGGTCTGGACACGTGCAGGCGATACGGATGCCGGTGAGCCGGATTCCGGCGAACAAACGGAATCGTCAGGTAGTCGGTTCGATCCCAGCTGTCCCACCAGCTGCTGCGGTCGATAAACGGAGCATTGGAATCCACCTGGTCCGCCGAATTTCCTTGAGACGACTGGTTTTGATGCGACGGAGTCCAAACAATTGACAGCAGCATTTGAAGATACTGCCGACGTGATGCGTCCCGAGATGTTGTTGCCGTGTCCGGCAGGCCCGGCATCTCGTTCGGTCGAGGCACGGTCGGATCCTGTGAAATGGCATTCAGATGCAGACGCATTTGCAGTGAGTGTTCTGCATCAACAGATTTCCCCAACTGGAGCTGAATCGCGTCTACGACGAGCGGGTCATCGATCTGCAGAAGTGTCTCCACGGACAACTCTCGAAGACGTTGTTCCAGCCCATGACGTCGAGCGGATGAAGACTGTTGCAGCGCATTTTCGATCAGCAGTGCCGCCCACGTTCGCAGTGAAATACTTGAATGCTGCTGATGTATGGTGGCACTGACTTCATTCGAGGTCGGTGTCTGACTCGGCAGCAGACTGGCGGGCAGCAGGGGCCGAACCGTTCCGGCCGGGACGGACTCATCATTCAGTTTAAGAAGATCAATCGCCTTGTGTGCCGCCGCCAGCGGGTCCGTATTCGACTGTTGAGCAATACGAAACGCTGAAGCCTGCACGCGTTGCCTGCTGCCTGTTGCCAGCGCCTCGAGGGAAACACCGGTCGGCAGCTGTCCATTTTCCGCCAGTTCGAAGGCAATTTCAAATCGCATGCCGGCGGCATGGGGATCTGTGGAGAATGTCTTTGACGGCATCCGATTCAATGCCTCCCAGGCCGCGGGAAGGTCGCCCGCCGTCAGCAGAAGACTGACCAGCTCTTTCGGTGTCTCTGAAACGGATTCTTTGGTCAGACAAATCGTCTCAACCGGACCAATGAACAACACATCATCGCTGACACCGTCCGTCGAACCGGCAGCTCCGGCAGACGCCTTCAGCAACATGCCATGCCGCGCCGGCCGAAGAACATCCGCACTTGATTCGAGAACTTCACCGGTGGAAACATCGAATGAGGAGATGGCCCCGGTGGTCATTGCCAGCAGCAGTTTGTTGTCCATAACGATGCCGGCACCACACGGGAGTCCGTCCTCCGGCGTCAGGGCACGCTGCCAGACGGATCTTGTCGTTGAAGCGTCAATGCGTTCAATATTTCGGTCTGACGTCGCGATGATGAGATCGTCGTTGATCAGGGCCAGTACTCCGGGCCTCTGGAGCCGCTGGAACAGCGGTCGTTTGGTTCCCGAGACGATATCGACAAAATGAACGCCTTCGGAATTCCACGGAATCACGGCGACAGTCCCGCCAAGCACGTGAAGTGCCGAACCAGGCGATGGGTTTCGTGAATTCTGATTTCCGCCGCGGCTTGTGCGAGTGGCCCAGACGACCGTCCGAGTCAAATGATCGACTGCCACAATCCAGCCGGTTGTTGTGCTGCACAGCAGGAGTCCCTTCGCCGCAACGGGCGTTGCTGCGACGAGCCGCCGAGCTGGATCGCGTTCGATGGAATCGTCAGAGAACGCCAACAGTGTCGAACCGGGAACTTCGCCCGTGTTGGCCCGCAGGGTCATCAGCCGAATTTCGTTGCCGCGCTGCACGACGCTGTGCAGCGACTCACCATCAACGAGTGGTGGGCCGGCAAACCAGACATCGGCCAGCTGATTGTCAATTCCGGAATCCTGACCTCCAACAGACCATCGTCGCCGTCCGTCGCGTCTTGAAACCGCGACCAGATGCGCGTCGGGTCTGGTGGCCATCTGTCCCATGCGGGCTGCCACAATCCCTTCATGGCCGGGCGCCGCGGTGACCAGGTAAACGGCATCCTTTCCGGTGCTGATTCGGTTTCGCACACCATCCTGGATCAGCAGCTGCCGGACCTGTTCCGGCAGAACAGAGTTTGATGACCCGTCAGCCCGCGAGCGATTGGCGCTTTGGCTCAGCTGATCCATAGGGCACGGCCTCAATCGCAGTGACCATTGAATGGTTCCCGTACGAACGTCCATTGCTGTCAGTCCACGCAGCGATCTGCGATAGATCGCGGTGTCGAGAACGACAGCATTCCATGCGGTGTCCGTAACTCCCTTTGCCTGAGATTGTGCTGTCTCGATCTGATCGTGCAAAATCGAATTGACCTTTGGGCGTTGTCGCCACCTGACTTTCCAGGAAGCGGATTCAGAGCCGGCGGTCGGGGGGAGCTCGTCAGTCGACGGCAGCTGAGAAGAGTCCGGCTCTTGCGACAAACGTGACTGCAGTTGTTTCGCCACCAGTTGAGCGCTGGTTGAAAGGGAACCAGATGGCAATGCATGCAGCCAATGTGCGGCCGCCAGTTGATTTCCACGGTCGAGATGCAGTTGGGCCAGTATCAAATGGGCAAAGGACGCACTGTCTGAACCGGGAAATCGGTGAGCGACACGAAGCACGTCATGCCACCGACCGGACTCAACGGCAACTTTTAACTCTCGTCGCGCCTGCCTGGCGTTGGTGGATCGCAGCGTGGCCTGAGTGTCCTGCGGCAGTTTTTCGAACTCTTCGGCGAGCACCCGGTAGAGAGGAATGAAACTCTGTTTGCCCGGTCGAGCGATCAGGACGGAAGGATCAGCAGTTGTGAGACGGCGGAAACCGGCCAGAATACCGGAAGTGTTTCGGGTTCTCATGTCGTCCCGCAGTGCCTGCAACGCGAAATCCACACGAGCGTCGGTGGGCAGTTGTCGCGAGTCGTCCGCTTCCGGTGATGACGCAGCATTGTCGTTTTGCAGCGGTGCCGCAGGCCATCCCGGGGGGCACCATACTCCCCAGGAGACGATGATAAGAACGGCCTTCAGCTGCCGGTAACACTTCGTTCGTGGACAGAAGCTGCGAACTGCATCAATGACCGCTGGAACACGCAGGAGTTTGATCGACACTGCCGCCTGCCTCGCCTTTCGCCTGGGGGCGCATGGGATCAACGGGGCTCGGGTCGTCCCGAATTCGAGAATGACCGGTTGACATGCGGGGCGCTGTCCGATTCGTTGTGAGTGCACACCCGCCGAAGTTTTAACTGGAACGACGACAGTTTCCAACTGCCGAGCGATGGAGGCGGGGGCCGATTTCGGTGGAGCGGGAGCAAAGTGCGCGGGTCGGCTGTCCGCTGATGGCATATCGATCGCCTCACCACGATTTCCTGTTGACGAATCGATCCATTGGTGTTGAACCTGTGCATGCCGGCCTGTATGCTCCTGCGTTCCAATTCGCTCGGTCATCGCCGGTTCGTCGTGCGCTCAGTGACCGCGACCGGGGTTGACTGACTGGCCCTCAGTCACGAGCACTGCGACCAGAGGTTTGCTCTGATCAGACATCGGTTGGCTCAGGCCGGTGATTGTCGAATCGTAATATCCGCCTGCAGAAAAAGGGGTCTGACCCTTCCTGGGGGCGTCATTCACGTTGATAAAACCCAATCCCCGAAGAGGTTCAGACCCCTCACCGATTGGGACTTGATTTGCAGGACCAGTGAAATGGATGATTATCGGCTTGTCGCAGAGCGTCGGACGTCAACCGGCAAAAAAAACTCAAAAGAGCTTCGTGAAAAGGGGCGAGTGCCGGCGAATATCTATGGGTTCAAAAAGGACGGGATCTCGGTGTCATTGTCAGCGGACGATGTCAAGAAGGTGGTTGCCGGCGGATCAAAAGTGGTTGATGTTGACGTGGATGGCAGCGTTGATAAGGCCGTGGTTCAGGAGCTGCAGTGGGATACATTCAGCACGAAGGTCCAGCATGTCGATCTGCTGCGGATCGATCCGGCTGGAATGACGACGACCGAGGTTCCCTTGTCGTTTCTCGGTGAACCACCGGCGTTGAAAACAGGAGGCCAGCTGCGTTTTCACCTCAAACGTGTGACCATCACATGTTCCGATTTTCGTGTGCCACAGCACATTGAAGTCCGAATGGCGACGATGCAAATCGGCGATTCAGTGACAGTTGCCGATCTGACGATTCCCGAAGGGATGAAGTTAGAGACGCCGGCAGACAGTACTGTTGTCGAATTGTTTGATACGCGAAAAGCTGAGTAACGGACCAGCCTCCGCCGCGTGATCGTGTTTCTCTTCTCCAGATTCGGTGTCGCCGGGGCCATGAAGTTGATCGTTGGCCTTGGCAATCCGGGAAGTCAATACACCGGCACTCGACACAACGTCGGCTACCACGTCATCAGCGAATTGCGCCGCCGGTTTGATGCGGGACCGACGCAAACCAAATACAAGTCAGAGCTGGTGAGCATACAAATTGGCAGTGAAAACGTGCTGCTGATTGCTCCACTGACGTTTATGAATCGCAGCGGCGAGGCCGTGATTCAGTTCGTGAATTTCTATCGACCGGACCTGAGTGACCTCGTTGTTGTCTGTGACGACGTCAATTTGCCAGGAGGGCGAATCCGCTGGCGGGGTACCGGTTCAGCCGGCGGTCAGAACGGACTCAAAGATGTTATTGTGCGACTTGGCAGCAATGAGTTTCCCAGGCTGCGAATCGGTATTGGGCGTCCTCCAGGACGAATGGATACCACATCCTGGGTTTTGGGCCGGTTTCGCGAAGAAGAGCGTGCCACACAGGAACTTGCCACGGTGCGGGCCGCCGATTCTTTGGAAAAATGGGTCTGCGAGGGGCTGGATCCGGTGATGAATGAATTCAACCGGCTTCCGGATGCAGATCACTGACTGGAAAAACAGGTTCGTTCCTGTGTAGCCGGTGCGGTCGGGGCACGAGTGGGGAACCCTTCGCCAGGAATTCATTACTGGGTATTGAAATACGGGTCAAAAGTCGTCACAGTATGTCGCTTCGTTTCGCCAGACCGGCCCGGTGGCGATCAGAATTAGACCATGGGGGGATTTGTTTCGTGTCAGTCGCTGAAGCATCCGAAGTCAAAGAACATCTGTACGAGGGAATGTTTCTCGTCGACAGCAACGCATTCTCCAGCGATCCGGAAACGGTCACGGCGGAACTCCTGAAGGTTCTCGAGAAGGCGGGAGCTCAGGTGGTCGCCCACCGTCCGTGGCAGGATGGCAAACTGGCCTACGAGATTCAAGGTCGCCGAAAAGGTCTGCACTACATCGTCTGCTTCAGGATGGTCACGTCGGGCATGGAAATCCTGACTCGACAGTGTCAGCTCAGTGATATGATTCTGCGCCAATTGGTCGTCAGTCATACGGAAGAACTCTTTAACGCGGTCGTCGACGCGATTTCCGGCAATTCGACGGAAGAAGCCCCGGCGGAAGAAAGCGTCGCTGGTCCGAAAAACGAGAAAGCCGTGGCGGCTGCAACAGGCGCTTAACTGGGTGCAGGGGATTGTTTTAGGAGACATTGCGATGGCATCATTCAATCGAGTCGTGTTGATGGGCAATTTGACTCGAGACCCGGAGGTGCGCTACACCACGGGCGGGACCGCCGTCACAGATGTTTCTCTGGCCATCAACCGATATCGCACCGACAAGAATACCAATCAGCGGATCGAAGAGACGACGTTTGTGGACGTGACGTTGTGGGGACGTACCGCAGAAATTGCGGGCGAGTATCTGGGGAAAGGTCGTCCGGTGCTGATCGAAGGTCGGCTGCAGCAGGATCAGTGGGACGACAAAGAGACCGGTCAGAAACGAAGCAAGCTGAAAGTCGTCGGGGAAAGTATGCAGCTGTTAGGAAGTCGAGACGGTGGAGGTTCCGGTGGAGGTTCCGGTGGAGGTTCCGGTGGAGGAAGTTCGGCGGGCGGAGCTCCTCGTTCACAGCCTTCAGAGACTGCGCAGGCCGGTGCCCCGGAGCCGTCCCGGCCATCCCCGGAAGAATCATTCTACGACAGTCCCCCGGTTAGCGATGGCGGTGACAGCAGTGTGCCATTCTGACGGCGTTCTGCCGACGTTCTTCCCGGGCAACTCACTTAACGTCGTTGCAGCAGGCCGGTTTCGGTCGACTGTTCCGGACACAATTACAACTCGAGCAGGACAGTCAGGCTGTGACTGCCGTCGAACACAAGGCGTGAAAGTCATGTCACGAAAATTATCCAACTCCCGAGCCGTCCGTGGATCAACTCGCCAGTCAGCTGAAGTGCTTCTCGTTCACGATGTGGCCAGCCTCGGACAGCGCGGCGATATCGTCCGCGTCAAGCCCGGCTTCGCGCGCAACTACCTGCTTCCGCAGGGGATGGCAACGGTCGCCAGCGAACAAAACAAACGGATGGTTACCCGCCACCGCCAAAAGCTGGAACACCTCGAAGCCGGTCGCGTGCGTGACCTTCAAAAAATGGCTGATGCGGTCAGTCGATACAGCGCAACAATCGAAGCCAATGCGACGGCAGAGAATGCCCTGTATGGTTCTGTGGTGGCACGCGACATCAGCGATGCGCTCAAGGCCGGTGGCCACATCGTGGAGCCGGAACACGTCAAGCTGGACGGCCCGATCAAGGAATTGGGAATGTACACCGTCAAGTTGTCGTTCCATGAGAAGGTCAATACCGAAGTCAAAGTTTGGGTGGTGCCCTCAGCTGCAGGTGTCTGATCTCAATGTCTATCGATCCCATTCGGCTCCCTCCTCAGAATCTTGACGCGGAAAAGGGTGTGCTGGGGAGCGTGCTTCTCATCAATGAAGCCATCGACGAAGTCGGCGAGTCACTTCGAGCGGACCATTTTTACCACGACGCTCACCATAAGATTTATGCCGCGATCCACGATCTGTACGAAAACAACGTACGCGGCATCGATTCTGTGACGCTGGCTGAAGAACTTGAGCGGCGCGGGCAACTGGAGGAGGTTGGCGGGGCCGCTTATGTGATCGAGATTGTCGACTCCGTGCCGCATGCCGCACATGTTCGCTACTACGCGAACATCGTCCGCGAAAAATGGATGCAGCGGACGTTGATCTCAGCCTGTACCAACATCCTGTCCGACTGCTACGAGCCACAGGGTACCGTTGATGATTTGCTGCAGTCAGCCGAACGTCGTGTGTTCGCCATTGTTGAAGCACAGGAAGACACGTCCAGCATCGTGATCGGTGACATTTTGCTGGAAGCGTTCACGCGCATTGATGAACGGATGAACCATGATGGCAGCGTCGCCGGGATCACCACCGGTTTCAGAGATCTGGACCATCAGACCACCGGTCTGCAGCCGACCGAACTGATCATTCTGGCCGCACGCCCCAGTATGGGCAAAACCGCACTGGTCTGTAATATCGCAGCGGCGGTCGCCAGAGAGAACAAGAAAGGTGTCATGCTGTTCAGCCTCGAACAGTCCAATCTCGAACTGGCAGAACGTTTCCTGTGTATCACCGCGCGAGTCAACGGGCACGATCTTCGAACAGGAAATTTGTCAGACGAACAAAGAGATCAGCTGGCGGCTGCATCAGACGAATTGCACAATCTGCCGCTGTTCATCGATGACAAACCGGCTCGGACCATGTCACAGATTGCAGCGATTTCCCGCCGCCAGCATCGCAAGGAACCGCTCGGTGTCATCATCATCGATTATCTGCAGCTCATCGAACCCGAAGAAAAACATATTCCTCGCGAACAGCAAATCGCCAGCATCTCACGTCGACTGAAGTTCCTGGCAAAAGAACTTCATGTGCCGGTGATTGCTCTCTCGCAGCTGAATCGCGGTGTCGAACTGAGAGAGGACAAGCGGCCGCGTCTGGCCGACCTTCGTGAAAGTGGTTCGATTGAACAGGATGCTGATAAGGTCATGTTTCTGCATCGGCCGGATGCATATGATCCCAATGATCGTCCTGGTGAAGCTGAAGTGGTCATTGCAAAACACCGCAGTGGTCCGACGGGAATTGTGAAGCTGACGTGGCGCGCGGAGTATATGCGTTTCGAAAACTACTCCCCTGTGCCGGATACCGACTTCGCCACGATCTGATCAGCGGAATCCTCCGGTTAAGCAGTGCTGTTCGTTGGCAGCCACTGTGACCTGCCAAAACCGATGCTGGCAGTAAATCGGCCACGTTGTCGGCGTTGACAGGGCCATTTGAGCCCGCCCCTGTTTGGCGCATCAGGTGAGAAATGTGGGCCAAATTCAAAATGCTGTCAGACAGTACTACAGCTGCACATCAATCGAGCGATTCGCCTTGGGGGCCGGCGTCAAACCGGTCAGCTCCGATTGATCCGGCCTGTCGTGGCCGACACGCACCGTAAATGTTCCTGCACTGTACACGCGCGGTGTGAAGGAATTGCCCTGGGAACGCACAGTGTACAGCACGGAACCGGTCGCTTCGTTCACGACCTGAAACACGGCCGAAGCAACACCGTCGACGTGAATCTCCGGCAGCTCCCCGGTCGGGAGCCGCCCGTCGTTGTCTTTCATTGCCACGGTCACCGACCAGCCGACGTATTGTGCGGCGTCACCATCGCTCACGCTGGCAAACCGCGGCCAGCATTCGAAGGTGATCGTGCGGGCTGTCTTGTCGAACCGAGCGATGCCGTGGCCGTCACCTCGTTTGAGTTCGTTCTTCCTGTCTTCCGGATTGGCGTAGGCCAGCATAGTGATTCGATTTCCCAATCCGTCTTCATAGTCACCGGTCCACTGCAGTGGACTGCCGGGAATCGCATTCGGTCCAGGCTGTTCGTCGTGCGGGTGCCACCATCGTCCGTAAATCGTGTTGACGATTGCCGGCGTCGTGAACCCGTAGGGACCGTCACGATAGTTGTCGATCCCATGCTTCACTGTCACGGCGAGATGCTGGTCTCCGCACAAGTGCGGGGCCCATGCCTGACGAACCAGTTTCAGAGCCCGGTTGCGACCGGTCTGTGGCCAGCCGTTGCAATCCAGATCGGCCAGCAGTCGTCCGTCAGGCGTTCCATGCAGGTGGACCGCGCCACAGAACGCCGTCTGTGACAGCACAGCCTTCATTTCAGCGTTCGTCCAGTCTTCGGTCCAGTCTTCCAGAAACCGCAATTGACGGTCGCCGAGCAGTTCCAGCCCTGCCACGTCCACCGATCGGCGATCGTAGTTCGGGTTGTTGATGTGATCCGGCCGCGGACCCTGCTGTGGAATCTTTCCCTCGGGGCCGCTCTTGAACTTGCGGTCCTCCAGGATCGCAAAGTCGATTCCGCCGACTCTTAATCGCGTGTAATAGACACCGATGCCTCTTTGGACAGGCGTGGGATCAAAAGCATCCGGAAGGTGCCCGGTCTGACAGCGTTGCACCATATTGACATAAGCCGCGGGGTAGAAATAACCTCCGTCCGGTCCTGCCGGTGTCGCTGCCTGACGACCGGATTCTCCCCAGATATTCCCCTGACCGACATCGTGGTCGTCAGGAATGGTGATGACCGGCCGGTCACGGGTGACGTCTCGAAACTGAATGCCCCATTCGAGCCAGCCAAAGGTATGTTGTTTGTGGTGGTATGACTGGTCACCGGCAAAAAACAACAGGTCGGGATCCTGCAGTTTAAGGTTCTCGATCATTTGAGGGCGCGGGCCTGGGGTGCGGCTTGAATTGCATGACAGCACCCCCACAACAATCTCGCTTTGGTCGATCGGATCACGTCGAATGCTGCCCTCGAACCGGGACTGCTCCCCCAGACTCACACGGTACGGTACGGTCTGTGAGCTGTCCCAGTCTTCAATGCGAAAATGAGCGCTCCAGCCTGGGTACCTGACGGCCGCTTCAGCCACCTCTTCCCACTGGCCGTTGTGGTTGAACTCCAGAGAGACCGTGCGTGGCTCTGACGGCATCAGCGGATACAACTGCGCCGATAGTTTCAGGATGCCGCCGTCATGCGTATAGAGCGCAAACGCCATGACTTCGTCTCTGGGGACCAGCAATCGCGGCCGCCGTTTCTGTCCCTTGTTGGGGCCGCGAAGGAATGTTCGCGCCTCCCACCAGTCTCCGGTAGCGTCGGAATCAATCTCTGTAAAGTCGGCACCGAAGGGGGCAGGATCCTCCGCGTTCAGCCCGGAAATCAGCATCGTCAACATGTATGCCGGGACAGACATTCGAGTCGTGATTTGCATAAGACAGTCCGCGCAGCAGAGTTTCAGTCAGCATGAGAGCAACAGGTCACGCGCTGCTCCGGAATGGATCAGCTGAGATTAGTATGCCGGTTCACGAGGTCATCGGCAAAGAAAGGCGATATTTCCAGCCAGCGTTTGTGCATAATCGCGTCCGAGTCCACAAGGCGCAGATTGATACGGTCCTCAAACAGCTCGACGCCGGAACAGCAGAGCGACTGCCGTTTCAGAAGGGTGGCTCTTCGTCAGACACGAATGTCTCACCAAAAGGTGGCCCGCCGTCGCCTGCAGTTTCTTCGGTGGCTCCGGCACTGATCACTTTGAAGTCCATTGCCTCCGCGCTGAGAAAATATTTCACTTCACTATTCGGATCTCGCTGCCATTTGCGGCCGTTGAGTCGATAGGTGACCTCAACTTCATCGCCGATATTGAGCTGATCGGCCGAATCGCAGCTGTCCTGAACGAACTCCAGAGGGAGATAGTTGGTAAACCGACCGTTGTCCTGTTCCAAAACCACGAGTCGTTTACGAAATCCTTTTTGGCCGTACGTCTTTGTTTCTTCAACCACCAGAACCTTGCCGCTTACGGTTCCATTGCTCATGAATCTTACCCTGACTGAACTAAGATGCGTCGATACTGGATCGTCCAATAATTGTCCATTGGCGCCTGGCAGACATCGTAAACGGGCAATGTCGTACCAACAACCGGTTCGGTGTTCTCGTCCAGTGATTCCGGCCGCTGCCGATCGAATTATGCGAAATCTTTGTTCACCAGCCGTCAGATGTATCGTTCGGTGACAGCCCATGTAGAATTGAGCGGCGCGGCAGCGTGAATCTGTTCTTTGGTCCGAGGACGAGCTCTTATGTTTCTGCAGCAGTCTGACACGGTGACGATTCTGGCGGCAATTGCAGCATTGTCCTGTTCAGGGGCGACGGCCGATGACGCGGAACTGCCTCCAACACAGGCAAACGTGGCCTACTCCGAACACGATCCGTGCAAACTGGACATCTGGATCGCCGAAGGCGATGGCCCTCGCCCGCTGCTGGTGTACATCCACGGAGGAGGCTGGACCGGAGGTGACAAGCGACGCAGGGCATCACAGGTGCAGCCGTTTCTCGACAAAGGCATTTCCTACGCCGCCATCAATTATCGGCATACGCCTCAACACCCGCTGCCGGCTCCCGTGCATGACGCTGCCAGAGCCATTCAATATCTGCGATCCCGTGCCGGTGAATGGAATCTCCGAAAAGACCGTATCGTGCTGACGGGAGGAAGCGCCGGGGCATGCACATCATCCTGGTTGCTGTTGCACGACGATCTGGCCGATCTGGATTCCGATGACGCTGTGCTCAGAGAGTCGACTCGAGTCACGGGCGCCGCGATCTCCGGCGGCCAAACAGCGATCGATCCCAAAATGATTGAACCATGGCTGGGACCCAATGTTCTGAAACATCGAATGATCTGGTTCGCCGTCGGCGCTCAAGACATGCAGGACGCACTGGAAAACTATGATCAACATGAAGAAATGTACAAAGAATTCTCGCCAGTCAATCACCTGACGTCGGACGATCCCCCGCTGTTCATGACCTATGGGGCCGATATGACGCTGCCCTCAAAGAACGCGGGGCACGGAATCCATCATGGCATGTACGGAGTGAAGGTCAAAGAGAAGGCGGACGCAGTCGGAATGGAGTGTCATTTGCTGATCCCCGGCACGTCGGATTCAGACAAATACGACTCGGCAGATGCCTTCATTTTCGACAAGCTGCTGGCACCGTAGCTGGCTGTTCCTGCCACTCACGTCAGTTGCCGGACGAATTGCGTCGCGGGCGTGATGGCTGCTGATCTGTTTTATCGCCGGCCGCTGACGGAACGGGTCGGCAGTATCGTGCGAGTGGCCAGCGGACGACGGCAGCAGCAAGTTGAGCGACCAGTGACACAAATCGTCCGCCGGTTCCGTTCAGCACTGTGAAGGCGAAAACAACCAGCAGGCTGACACTCGTCAACAGCACGGTGCGCAGCTGTCGATCGCTGGCAAATCGCCGCACCATGGCGGTCCCCATTGGAACCTGAATCTCTGGCATGCGGTGTTGCAGCTGATCTTCACTGCCGAAGATGAGCGTACCGCTGACCGGAATCATGTTCGCCTCACCGATGTCGTCGGCAATGGATGCCGCCGCCATCCGGCGGACGAACTGCGGATCCGACTTCAAGGCAGCCCGGACGCGCTCCAGATAGTCAATTTCGGTTTCCAGCGCCTGCAGCTGATGAGCGTTGGTGATAAAGTCGTGGCGAATCTGGATCCATGCGAACAGTCGCGGCGCGAGCGCCACTGAGCCGTAGATCAACGCCGCGATCAGCAACGTGATCCAAAACGCCAGTGAGACGGCCCGGACCGTGGAAGAGTTGTAACCATCAGTTGTCGGTGGGATTGATTCGGACATCGGTCCCGGGCGACACGCCACCCAGCGGTCGAGGACCAGTGTCCCGAGCGAACGTGGCCGGCGGTCATGAAATGGTGCCACCGAAGGTGGCCGTGTCGCCGAGGATCTCTTCGATCCGCAGCAGTTGGTTGTACTTGCAGATGCGGTCCGTTCGACTGGCGGACCCTGTCTTGATCTGACCGGTCCGCAACGCCACCGCGAGGTCAGCAATCGTCGTATCTTCGGTTTCACCGGAACGATGACTCATCACTGACGTGTAACCATGCTGCCCGGCCAGCTGGACGGCCTGAATGGTTTCCGTGAGTGTACCGATCTGGTTGACTTTGACCAAAATGCTGTTTGCGACGCCTTTGTCAATCCCCTGCTTCAGTCGTTTGCAATTGGTCACGAAGAGATCATCACCGACGAGCTGACAGCGGTCACCCATCATATCGGTCATTTTCTTCCAGCCGTCCCAGTCGTCTTCGCTGCAACCGTCTTCGATCGAACAGATTGGGTACTTGTTGGCCCATTCTGCCAGCAATCCGACCATGGCATCAGAGTCGATCGAATTGCCTTCCAGCGTATAAAGCCCCTTTTTCGTGTCGTAAAATTCGGTCGCCGCACAGTCCAAAGCGATCTTAATCTGGTCACCAGCCGAGTATCCCGCGTTTTCGATGGCCGTGAGAATGACGTCCAATGCTTCCTGATTGGTCTTGAGATCGGGTGCGAATCCGCCTTCATCGCCTACGGCCGTGCTCAGCCCCCTGTCGGCCAGCACTTTCTTAAGAGCATGGAAGACCTCGGTTCCGGCGCGAAGAGCATCGCTGAATCGCTCAAATCCCAGCGGCATCACCATGAATTCCTGAATATCGATGCCATTGTTTGCATGCTCGCCCCCGTTGATAATGTTCATCATGGGAGCCGGCAGACAATTGGCACCCACCCCGCCCAGATAACGAAACAGTGGCAGGCCGGATGCCTTGGCGGCCGCATGAGCAGCTGCCAGAGAACAGGCGAGAATTGCGTTCGCGCCCAGCCTGGATTTGTTTTCCGTTCCATCCAGCTCGAGCATGACCTGGTCAAGTGTCGCCTGATCACAGACGTCCAGATCAACGATCGCGTCAGCGATCTCGTCGTTGACATTCTGAACGGCCTGCTGCACTCCTTTTCCCAGGTACCGATCTTTGGTTTTTGTGTCACGAAGCTCATGTGCTTCGTGTGCTCCTGTACTGGCTCCACTGGGAACGGCC
>JBDOMX010001144.1:0-4451 GCA_039831615.1 Planctomycetaceae bacterium | reverse complement strand
CCTGCCGATCTATTTCAGGATGTGGTCATTGCTGATTGTATCAAGGGGGCGGCCTTCCAGGCCGTGCTGGCAGACGACCACGGGTCGACGTTCGCCCTGCTTCAGATCCTTTGGGATTAACAGGATTCCGTAAGCACCCACATCCTGAAATACATCCAGCTGAATCTCATAGGCCGTCCATGCGTCTGTTTCTTTGAACTTTCGACTGTGCGCATTGGGTGGCAGGATGTCGATGTCGAACCGGCCAATCACGTCCTCTCGGAAAACGTCGCGGTACGATTCCACCGATGCCTGGTAGGCGTCGACCGACGAAGTGTCGAGTCCCGAAAAAAAGTCCTTTCGGACAAACGGTGATTCCCTCAACAGCAACTGATTATGGCGATCCATTTCCTGCAGCTGCCGTAATCGACGATTCAAACTGAATTCTTTCAGCTCGACCGCTGTGGCACTGACGTCGAGGTGCGCTGATGTCGGCGACTGTGAAACGACGTTCGCCTGATGGCCGACCAGAGCACTGACAAATTGCTGCAGCCATTCGGTTGAGCCGAAGCTGCCCTCTTCGGACGTGACAACACGGAGTTGTGCTCCCAGGGTTTTCGCAATTCGGGTTTCTTCCTGAATCTGCGAGGGAAGTGGTGACGTCAGCCTGGACGGTGCACCGCCGCTGGCGGCGAATTCGAAATCCGGCACGTTGGCCGTTTCCACCAACAGCGGTCGCGGGGCGATCATAGCGGCCAGCTCAGCGGAGCCAAAATCTTTCAGGAGCCCAAATACGTTGCGCTCAAGGGGTTCCTGCCAACTTTGTTCCCGCGGACCGAAATAGCCCGATACGGCCGTTGCCGAAATGCGAGGATCAAGCGCGCCCGCAAGCAGCGACAGCATTCCACCCTCGCCATAGCCAATGACACCAACGGGAATGCGTTCGTTTTGTGCCACGTCGACAAGTGCGAATATTGTTTGCAGTTCGTAACCAAGCACATGGTGTCCAAGTACGAAAGCACTGCGGTAGATGAATTCGCGATCGGTCATGATCGATCGGCCGTTGCGGGCCTCGACATGCCGGCTCGTAATCGCCGGGACGAATACCTGACAACCAGCTTCCGCCAGGCGTCGCGCATACTGATTTGCGAACGGGATCTCGTCCGTCAATCCACAAATCTGTTCGGGCGTTTGGTCTGCGTCGGGAATCCCGATGACCACTGCCACAGGGCGTTCAGCTGGTGTCAACAGAATCCCTTCTCCGGTGAGAGACACGAGATTGCCACGCCCGGGATCCGGATCTGCGAGGACGGGCCAGCGGATTCGTTCGATTCGGATGGAACGGCCGGCTGCAATCACGGTGGAACTGGATTTCACTTCCACACGTTCCACGGTGTCGAACGAGATCCGAGGTTCCCTGAGTCCCAGGATTTCCCTCAGTTGTTCCCGGCTTGATCCGATGAATTCTTCCCGGTCACCGTCACCACTGAATGCGGTGCGCCAGCGCTGATGGCGTCGTTCGCGTGTCTCATCAATCTGGCGCAGCAGGAAACGATCGACCCCGTTGACCAGCATCTCTGCCGGATCTTCAGTTTGTAACAGAGACTTCGTCCCGACAGGTGCCATTCGTTCGGCACCGGCGGCGCTGGAAATCAGCAACTGGAGCGCCGCCGCAATCGCCAGCAGCTGCGCGATGAAGCGATCGTTCGAGCCTTCCGAGAGGCGGGTGGAAACACGACACCACGAGCGACACCGCGGTACGGCGAGGAATGTGTGCATTCGATATTCTCCGCTTTTTCTCGACACTCAGTGTGACGATCAAGGTTTGTACCTTCAGACAGAAACGAACAGTCAAAAGGTTCCGGCTGAAAGGCCGGAACGGCTACCATAAACTGAAAGGACCTCGTAATGCGACGATTAGCAGCATTTTTGTTACTGGCTGCCGGAACCGGCCTTGTCTTCGATTCGAGTTTGACCCGTGCCGGCGATAACGACAGTGAGCCGCCCGGCGACCGAGTTGAGGATCCCAATAGCGGTGAGGCACCGGCACCGGGGCGTGGCAAACGCGGTGAACGAGGACGACGTGGTCGCGGCGGTCCCCCGGAAAACGGTGGACGACCTGGTGGAGGTCCTGGAGGTCCTCGTCATCAAGGTCCACCGCCAGTCATTGCTGCACTGGATGCCGACGATAATGGCGTCATTTCGTCGTCAGAAATCGCAGGGGCTGTTGCTGCCTTGAAGACGCTCGACAGGAACGGCGATGGCGAGCTGACCATGGACGAACTGGCCCCGGAGCGTCCGGGGAGAGGTGGCCCGGCGGGTGGTGAATTTGGGCGTCGTGGTGGTCGTGAAGGAACCCGCGGACCTGGAGATCGCGGAAGAGAACGCCGCGGTGGGCGACCGTCGCCTGAGGAATTCGTGGCACGGGTGATGGAGTCGGACGAAGATGGCGACGGCAGGATTTCCCGGGATGAAGCCCCTGACCGACTTCTGCGAGGGTTCGATCGGATTGATGCCGACGGAAGCGGCATGATTGATAAGAGTGAACTGGAAGAAGCTGCCAAACGTTTCGGCGAGGGACGTGGCCGCGAAGGTGGTCCTGGCGGCAGGAACAAGGCCAGGCGACCAGCACCGGATGACGATACTTCGGTCTAGTGGAGTTTTCGAAATGTCGTGGCGGGTTCTGGCTCGCGGGGACAATGAATGATGGGCTCTGGCACTTCCGCCGCGGCCACGAATCAGCGTAATACGCTGTAGTGGAGTCCGAAGACTCACTCGAGTTTCCTTGTCAACTGCTCAAGCCACGATGTGCTCAAACGCGTCGTGGCTTTTTCGTTGGCACCCAAACCGATGGTGTGGCTCCGGCAACACGATTCATGACTCGGCGCCCGTCACCTGTCCGCCTGAAGTCCTGATGCATCGTGCAGGAAACAGGATTGTCTCCGGTCGCAGGTCATGTCGTCAGATGACGCTATAAACCGTATCAAAACCGTGCCGTTCCGTTCCCGGACGACAGGTGGTCCCGCGGCAAACGGAACAGCGATTGCATCCATGTCGCAACTGGCAGACACAACTCAGCTCGTGAGCGTCATGCTCAGCCAGCTGGCGAACAACGAGCTCACGCTGCGATCAAAGTGGCGCCGCGCCGCGTCACGATTCTCTGATCCGGTGCGCACCCAGTCTGCTGTCGGGGATCAATCAAGAAACGGATCAAAGCCTTCTCGCAGCGCACGAACCGCATGAGGCAAATCATTGTTTTCTGCTGGCGACGGACCACGCCGGCCGAATGCGCCTGACCTGCTGCGATCTCGCACGTAACTGTCGTCGAATGCCTCGCCACTTTCGATGAACGCGTTGCCGGCCCGATCCAACGCTCGCGCTGCCCGTGAATCCAGCGCTCGCGTTACGGAATCGAAACCGGAGTCCGGCACGGTCCGATCTGACTCAGTTGAGTCTTCGTCGGAGAACAACAGGTCTTCGAGGATCGTGGTTTCACGCACTCGTGCATCAGCCTTCGACGGAGAGATCGCCCTGCCTCGAGGAGCAGACTGCCAGTAAGAATCATGTTCTGTGAACTGACGCTTCGTTGATGGTTCACTGAACGCAGGGACGTGATCACGTATCGAGCGATCATTGTTGAATGGTCGGCGGCCCCCGGCACCGCCATGTTCGTCATCATCGCTGAATCCCGAGTGAAAATCGGGATTGGCATCCTGTGCCCGATCGGCAAGATCAGTTCGTGACCGATTCTGTTCTGTTGAGTCGGCAAAGAATTCATCCCATTGCGGCTGGCGTGTTTCCCGCGGAAACGGAATGGACAGACTGTCTTCGTCAGCGCTTCCGAAGTCGGCAGCATCGCCTGATCCGAACATGGGAGCATCTAAATCGGACGACAGTGAACCATTCAGCAGCGACCGCAATTGTCCGATCGTGCCGGAGTCGGGATGTCGCGAATCGCCGATCTCGTTGGCAATTGAGTCCAAAATCAAGTCCGTCGCTCCATGAGCGACGAGGGCTCGGGCCAGCGCCGGGCGATCCGACCATTTCTCTGCATCCCAGTCGCGGATGTCAGCCCACACCAGACCCAGGGCGGCCTGAGGAGCACGGGGAACGAGCTGGATTCCATCGTGCGACTGTACGACGTGGTACTGCAGAGCAACGAACATAACGCCGCAACCAGCGATGCATCCAAGAATGAATGGTTTCATATTCTTCATGATAGTCTCAGCGCACGAAGAGCCGTACGGAACAACAACTCCATCAACGCGTCAAACCTATCACGTGTCCGATGATGAACTTCTGATTAAACATGCGATGGACTGGAAGTCGCGCAGTTTCCGTGACCTGGATCGCCCTGTCTTACGCAGCTGCAACATTCAGGACAGTCCGCAACCTTTAGCCCAAGTTCCCCAGCAGGGGCAGAAAAAGGATTGCATGAAAAGTTGTTTGCCGTGTTTTTGACGGCCGAGTTT
>JBDOMX010000949.1:0-4463 GCA_039831615.1 Planctomycetaceae bacterium | reverse complement strand
GCTTAGGGCCGCAAAGATGCTCGACTTCTGCAGCCATTACTTCACTAATCATCGTGCGAACATAACCTCGAATATGGTCTCGAAAAACTATGGCGGCTTCGCCGCCTGAAACTTGCCCAAGGGTCTGAAAAAGATTACTATCACTCATGAGTGGTCTCCCCGTCGGCGCGAACCGACGACTAAATTTTGAAACTTGGCGATGGGCGAGATTCTCGCACATCGGGAGACCACTTTTCAAGTTTCAACAATTTTTGGGACACTTCCTGAGAAACACTTCTGGCTTTGCTGTATTCAGATCCTGTTTTCGGTTCGCTCATCTCATTGAACGCGAGTGATTTCCTGCTGACGGGGACGCAGCATGTTCAGAAAGATTTGTTCCAGTCGGTGAATACGGCCTTGAGTTCGGTGACTCGCTGGGGCTGATGGCCTGCCAGATTCCGAGATTCTTCGAAATCGTCTGCCAGGTTGAACAACGGCCACGGTTGATCCGGTTTTTCTCGGACGATCTTCCAGTCACCTTTCCGCAGCGCCGCGTGTTTACGGAATACGAAGAAGAACGATTCGTGCTGGGACGGCGCGCCTGCGGTCAGGATGGGGAGCGGATCTTTCCCATCAAAGACAATGTCACTCGGCAACGTCGCGCCGGCTAGTTTGACGCTGGCAACCAGCAGATCGGGCGACCAGAACGGCTGCGAAATGACCGAGCCGGCTTTGATCTTTCCAGGCCAGCGGGCCATCGCGGCGACGCGAAGACCGCCCTCCCAGCAAGTCACGCCGCCGTGGCGGAGCGGCTCGTTGGATCCGATATCGAGACCCTTGCGGCCCAGCCGGAACCCGCCATTGTCTGACATAAAAAAGACGAACGTATTGTCCGCCGCACCCGCTTTGTCGAGCTCGGCGAGCACGCGCCCAATCGCCTTGTCGAGTGCGGTGACGACTGCGTTGTAGCGTTTTTTCGGATCGGTTTCGTCCGGGGATAATCCGTAGGCTTCCAAGGCCCAATCTGGGGCCTGCCAGATGTTTGGCTCACCGGGTCTTTTGTTCCCTGCCATGGGAAAGTGAGGCGCGTTGAACGGCAAGTAACAAAACCACGGTTGGCCGGTTTTGGTTTTTCGCTGAATGAAATCGATCGCCGCATCGGCGAAGATCTCGGTGGAGTATTTGCCTTCCAGGTGAAGTTCTGCGGTGCCGTTGTAAAGGTCGTGTCTCTCGCGATAGTTGTGGTGGTAGTAATCGAGGTTTCCCGAGGCATGACCGATAAACTCGTCAAAGCCGCGTTCGGTCGGTCGCGATCCCTCGGCAAATACGATGTTCCATTTGCCGAAGCAGCCGGTTGCATACGGCGTCGGCGCGTTCTTTAAAATCTGGGGGATGAGGACTTCCTTCTGACTCAGCCCCACGCCGTAATTGCCCAAAACTCCCCCCAACTGGTTTGTCAGCCCATGCCGTTGCGGAATCCGTCCCGTCAACAGGCAAGCTCGCGAGACGGTGCAGGTCGGCGAGGCGGTGTAGTAACTCGTCAGCCTTGCGCCGCGAGCCGATCGAGGTTCGACGCCTTAATTGGTGAGCCGGGGTTGTAGCACGGCAGATCGCCGTAACCGAGATTGTCGGCAGTGATGATCAGGATGTTCGGCGGGGCGTGCTGCTGTGCCTCGCCGGCATGAACCCCGGTCGGAAAAGCTAACAGGAAAACAACCAGAGCGAAGAACAGGCGATGCTTCATTGTCAGGTTTCTTTCATTCTCATGTCGCTGGGTCAGAGCGAATGCGACGGTCCAAATCCGAAGATTTCGGGCCTTTCCAATGGTACAGGACCGGCCACCCGACGTCGGTCGCAGGGCATAGTAACATCATCACTCAGCCTACGGCCAGCGTTTCATCCGCGACGTCGGTCACGAACATACAGCCCGGGCTGTGCGTGATCACCAGCGGCGGCTTCACGGCCATCACCACCGCCTGCGGCGTGACACCACAGGCCCAGAAGACGGGGAGTTCGTCGTCGTGGACCTCGACGGTCTCGCCGAAATCGGGACGAGCAAGATCGGCAATGCCGATCTGCGCCGGCAATCCCAAGTGTACCGGGGCACCATGCACCGCGGGAAATCGTGAGGTGATCTGCACCGCTCGAATCGCATCGGACGGTTTCAGAGGCCGCATCGAGACGACCATCGGTCCCTGGAAAACTCCGGCCGGGCTGCAGGGGATGTTGGTTCGGAACATGGGCACGGTGACGTTGGTTTCAAGATGCCTGATCGGAACACCAGCTCGCAGCAGCGCCGCCTCAAAGGTGAACGAACAGCCGATCAAAAAACTGACGAAGTCGTCGCGCCAGCGGTCACGAATGTCGGTCGGTTCGTCGACCAACTCGCCCTTCTACCAAACACGGTACCGCGGCAGATCGGTCCGCAGATCGGCCTCTGCCGCGACGGTTTTCGGGATCGGATTGCCCGTCTCAATCACCTCCAGCAACGGGCAGGGCTTCGGGTTCCGCCGACAAAAGAGCAGAAAATCAAAGGCCAGCTCGTCCGGCAAAATCACTAGGTTGGCCTGCGCAAGCCCCGGAGCCAGTCCGGCGGTCTGTTCGGTGAGTTCACCGCGACGGCAGGCACGGCGAACCTGTTGGCCCGTTTGTAAGGAACTGCGATCAATCATATATTACAGTGTAAACCTGAGACGACTAACTACAACGCACAGGGCGCCCAGAAGCAGGTCTGGTCAATTAACATATCGCAGTCTTGGTCGGCTTAGCAGCCTGTTGAAAAAGGAAAGATGTATCCTCATGGATGGCACCCTTTTTCAACTGGCTGCTAACGGTTCAGCACACCCGATTGAACCAACATTTGCTGACACTACATTCAGCGTCTCGGTTCTGGAGATTTCTCACGCGCAGCGGTGACCGATGAGCTGTGGTTGATGGTCCCCGGAATGGTGGGCAGCACGATGTGCGAACTTCGCTTCTGCTCGTGGAAAACGGTATTATCGGCCGCGACGCGTCGGCGATCTAAGCCGATTGGCTCGCCGGTGTTCGGGTTCACGTCGAACCGGGGAAAGTTGGAACTGGAGATGTCTAACCGAATGCGGTGCCCCCGGACGAACACGTTGCTGGTCGGGTAGAGCGTGATCGTCATCCGGTCGACTTCGCCCGGCGGTAGGAAATCGGGACGCTCACAATCGTTGCGGTAACGTAAGCGAACGATCGAATCGGTCAGATTCAGAGCATAGCCGCGCGGATACCAAGCGATTGGGGGGTAGACGTCGATCAGCTTGGCCGTAAAATCGGTATCCGCGGCCGACGACGAGACCCACAGGTGCACCTCAATGGGCCCGGTGACTTCGACGTCGTCCTCCAGCAGCGGCGTTTGAAAGACCAAGACATCCGGCCGCGAACCGAGCGGTAAATAGGGCGGGTGGCACCCGAAGAACCGCTGGCTTTCGTGCTGGTCAAAACCGCCCGGCGACATGATCTCTTGGTTGCGGCTGTTACGAGGTGCATAAGCGGCATCGGCGATACCCGAGGGCAGGGGCCCCACTTCGTTCAACGATGAAACGTTTCCACCGATGGAAGGGACCGGCTGCGACGGATCGAATCGATAGCTGGTCGAAGAATTTTCCTCAACGGGCGGTTCGCTTCGCAGAGATCCGTCGGCGTGTAAATAAAACGGCGTTAACTGCGCGCGAGCCAACGGCCACTCCGACTCGTCCCGCCAACGGCCGCCATGCATCAGCCGCCCCGACGGTGTCCGTTCCCCGGAGCCGCCTCCCATCACGAAGATCCGCACCGGCGGCCGTTGATCGTTGGTGATCGCCGGCGCATCTTGCCCTGCTGGTTTCAAGTTCCGGTCAAACCACTCCAGATGCAACTGCTTGAAACTTTCGAGCGCCGCATCTTGACCGAATTCGACGTCGCCAGCATAGGTCAGCTCGGTCGTCTCCGAACCGTGCGTCCACGGTTCGACCAGCACGCACACCCGTTTGTTCCGTGAGGCGAGGCCGACGAAATTGTCGAAGGTGGCACGGGTGTAGGAATCGTACCAACCGCCGACCAGCAGGATGGCTGCCTCAGGAAAATTATCCCAGTGCTCGCGCGGACAGACGCTAGGATGTTTCCAGTATTCGTCCCGGTCGGCGTGCGTGAAGATCTCGAAGGCCCACTCTTCATACGGCTCGACCAAGGCCAACTGCGTCTGTCCGCGTCGAATCGGCATCCGCTGCAGCCAGTCATGAAAGTTGGTCGCCCCCAGGTTCAGCGCCGGATCGATCCAAGGGTCTTTCTTGAGTTCGGCCTGAGTGTTGGAGGCGGAATGCCAGAACGCCCAGGCCAAGAACCGCAGCTCCATCGTCCCGTTGTGACGCACGGTACACTGATGAGCGTCGGCTCCGCTCATGTTCGGTACTATAGCGACCAGGTTCTGGGGGCCGAGCGCCGCCATGGCTGTCTGTGTCCAACCGGACCAGGAGGTCCCC
>JBDOMX010000491.1:0-4465 GCA_039831615.1 Planctomycetaceae bacterium | reverse complement strand
CCAGCCGGTTCATTAAAGCGACCAAGTGTGCTGCATCGCTAAGGGGCATCTGTAACGACTATATGGCCGAACCGTTCAATCGGTTTTGTGACCCGGAACGTCAGAAGGTCGCAGCCATTATTGACCAGGTCAACGAGACTCCATGATGGATTGACTTTGCAGCTGATCGCCGTCCGGTTCATTCGGTTTTGTAACGCATTCCTGCTGCCGTCGACGGTGAAATCTACTGCAGCTGCGGTGTGCAGGTTCAATCGTGAAGGGCAGGGGTGTTGTATCCCCGCCGCGGCAGTGCTGATGGCAAATAGGAAGTTGGCGGTTAGGTCTGCTCTGGACGGAAACCGATCTTTCCCGCGTAGAACCTTTTGATCTCAATCATGTCCTTGTCGTAATTCCCGGTTGGATAAAAGGGTTCACTGAGAATCACAACTTTATCGGGGGCATGAACAGCCGCCATCATAATTGGAACACCGGCAGCAATGGCAATGTGATAGAAGCCGGACTTCCAGCCCTCAACTTTGCTGCGTGTTCCTTCTGGTGTAATGATCAATTCCAGGCGGTCTCGCTGTTCATACTGAACCCGCATTTGTTCGACTGTGTCACCGGCCTTGCTGCGATCAATTGCAATTCCACCGAGCCAGTGCATGATCCCTGCGAAAGGCCAGGGGAACAGGGTGTGCTTGCCAATCCACCTTGCCTGAATCCCGACTGTGAAACAAACCGACAGCATCAACGGAAAGTCCCAGTTGCTGGTATGCGGTGCAGCAATGTAGACGCATTTATTGAGGTTTGCTCGCTGGCCTTCAACTCGCCACCCGAGAAGAGTCTGGCACCACATCAAACAGGTGCGAACGACAGGGGCGATGATTGGAGTGTTGAACACCGTATATGCATGGATGCGGGCAACTGGTGATCTGCAGGTATTCAAATCAGGGACACTTTCCGTCTGCTCAAACTGAGAACATCCATGAAGTTTGAAACCGGCGCCCTTCAGCCCATGTAGAGTGTCAACATGCGGTACAACAGCGACGGCTTTTCCTTACCCACAACGTGGACTGCTACTGAAGTCTTTACCAGCGTGCCGGTGTCTTTTTCGATGGCTTTCAACGGCCTGAGTTTTGCATGTATGCTCGATCCGGCATGAACCGGCGCAATGAACCGGAGTGTGTCGGCACCGTAATTGACGACATTGCGAAATCCGGTAATTGGGAGTTGGTCCAGCACAAGTCCGGGCAACAGGCTCAACGTCAGAAACCCGTGAGCAATTGTGCTTCCAAAGGGGCCGGTGCCGGCACGATCCACGTCAACGTGGATCCATTGATGATCATTCGTCAGATTGGCGAACGTATTGATCATCTCCTGAGTCACCTCAACGGGTGGTCCAAACTCTCCGAAATCTTCGGAGTTTGCGGCGGCCTCGTTGATCCCATCTATGTCGTCAAAACGCATTTCTTCCATCGCATCGTGTTTCAATTGGATTGTCTTTTTGTGGTCAGTCGCATTGTCTTTGTTGAGACATTGAGATCGGCCGCCCGCTACCCGTGGCCACGTCTGGCGCTGGGTCCTTCACGACCGAGATCCCCACGATTGGTTTCTGACCTCAGTAATGTATCAGCTGATTCGGCTCAAGCGACAGGCATTGATTCTCAGTACGAATTAATTGCCATCCAACAGAGACACTGCGTTGGGTGGACATTTCCTCTGATTGGTCCACTTACTTCGTTCGGGATTCGCCTGTATACTCCGGGACGGATCCGCGATGCCTGGAACCGTGGATCTCCTGATGCGTGCTTGTTTGCAACGTGCGGTCCCATGGATATCTCACCATATGAACAGGCTTGTCCTGAACAGGCGAAGTGTTTTCTTTGTCCTGATCGTTTCGCTGTCGAATTGTGCTGCCGATGAAGTCGGCGACGCAGTGCGGTCGGCGATCGACGGTGTCAGTCCGTCCGTTCTGCGAATCCAAATCGTGGGAACTCCCGACCGCGCCGGCAGGATTTCTTCCCGCATCACCACAGGAGTCGCGGTGTCAAACGACGGCGAGCTTGTTTCCAGCAGTTTTGGCTTCGGTGGCGACGTTGCGGCCGTTTTTGTTGAGACCTCCAGTGGCGAGCGACACAGCGCGGAAATCGTTGCGACCGATCATGTGCGCAAGCTGGTGTTGCTGCGTGCGCAGGCGCACGATCTCGCTCGACCCGTTTGGGCAACTGGAAATCCTGCGGTGGGTGCCTGGGCCGTCGCCGTGGGCAGATTTTATGCTTCGCCCGGGCCCTCAGCCTCGCTGGGTGTGGTCAGCGCCATCAATCGAATCCATGATCTGGCGATTCAGACTGATGCCAAGGTGTCACCCGTCAACTATGGTGGGCCATTGGTAGGCATGGATGGCAGCGTGCTGGGGGTATTGGTACCACTGTCCCCGGCAAACGAAGCAACCGGAGTCACTGCTGGTGTAAAGTGGTACGATTCCGGTATTGGATTCGCAGTACCGTCCAGTGATGTTCTGGACAGCGTCGAACGGCTGCGGTCAGGCAACGACCGAAAACATGGTGTTTTGGGAATTGATCTTACCACACAGAATCTATTGTCTCAGCAAGTCGAAGTGCAGAGTGTACATCCAGGGTCGCCGGCAGAGACAGGTGGTATCCGTGAGGGTGATCTGGTCATTTCGATGAACGGTCGTGCGATTTCACGTCTGGGAGTCCTGCAGAGCTTCCTGAAGGGGACATGGGCCGGCGACAACGTTTCAATCGTCGTCCTTCGCGACGGAGAAAACCATCAGATCAAAGTGACGCTCGCAGACGAACTCGCCGTCGCCGAAAAGGGATGGCTGGGAATCGTGCCGATGGCAGCTGCAGCGACGACTGACGTCGAAGGGGGAGGTGTATTGGTTGGGGTGCTTGCCGGTTCGCCAGCGGCCGGCGCAGAGCTTCCCAATCCCTGTATCATTACCATGGTCGATGACGTGAGAGTAAGCAGCCTCCAGCAAATACGAAGCACGCTAAGAGAGATACCTGTTGGTGTTGAACGAAAGCTAACCTTCTCTCCCACCGAAGGTCCGGCCGACGATCGAACAGTGTCTGTCGTTGCTGGTGTGAGGGCGACTGGAGAACTTGCACGACTGGCAACGGAAGTTGCATCCCTGCGATCTCTAACGACTACCGAGTCAGCGAAAGAATGGACGCAGTCAAAAACTGACCTTAAGGACCAGCGATTCGCGTGGGTGATCGGCCCCGCAGAAAAATTGCGGGACACCGAACCGGGCGTTGTGATTCTGCTGCACGATGGCGAGCCGGTCACGGACACACTCATGCAGGACTGGCGCGAGGTGTGTCAGGAGCACCAAATAGTGCTGGCGGTCGTGTATCATGACTATGCAATTCCTGTCGAATCTGTTGAAACGGTGCGTCTGCTTCTGGCAGAAGTGTCCAAACTGGGTTCAATTGACCCGGACCGAATTGCGTTAGTCACGCGGGATTCCCACGCGGCATTTGTCACGCGGCTGTTACTTGATCCACGGATTCGATCTTTGCGCCAGGCAGTGTTTATTGGATGTCGCCCGACGATTGCCGGCGCATCCCTCGCAGACGTGGCACAACAGAAACCGTCGCTGCTTATGTTCCCCTCTGCTGATGACAGGCAGGCTCAGGCACTGCTGACTTCGAGTGCTGCAACATTGCGGAATGCGGGGGCTGAGGTCCTTGTTAGTCGGTCCCTGGCCGACGCTCAGGGAGCGGTGCAGGCTGGCGAGATCGCACGCTGGATGCTGTTGCAGAAAATCCGATAGGGATACTTAATGACGGAATATCTTCACGCGGCAATTCTGGGGATTGTCCAGGGCGTTGCTGAATTTCTGCCAGTCAGTTCTTCCGGACATCTTGTGATTGTGGGGGAACTTTTGGATCAGTACGGTGGGACTGAGATACCTGCAGAATCTGCGACGATGTCGATTGCACTCCATTTCGGAACGTTACTTTCGATTCTGTTCGTTTATCGCCGGGAATTACCTGGGATTGTGAAAGACATAAAACTCCTCAAATTGATTTTGTTGGCCACAATTCCGGTGGGCGCCATTGGAATCCTCCTGAAGGACCAAATCGAAGAAGTTTTCGACACGCCTCTGTTGGCCGGTGGGGGATTGATTGTGACTGCTGTTCTTCTGCTGATCGGACGGCGGCTTCAGCGTCGACAACAGCATCCGGCTGAACTCAACTCCCTCACTGCAGGAATGATTGGCGTGTTTCAGGCGATTGCCATTATTCCCGGAATCTCCAGGTCAGGCAGTACGATTGCGGCCGGACTGGCATGTGGATTGACCCGCGAGCAGGCTGCACGGTTTTCATTCCTCATCGCGATCCCTGCCATCAGTGGCGCAGCCATTGTGAAAGCGAAAGATTTGGTGACTCGAGCGGCGGCTGTTGATTCGAATCTTTTACCTGTGGCACTCGGGACGTTCATTGCATTCGTGGTG
>JBDOMX010000132.1:0-4475 GCA_039831615.1 Planctomycetaceae bacterium | reverse complement strand
GCTGGATGCTTCGCGATCAGGCACTCGCCATTAGTGGTTTGCTGACCGAACGAATCGGCGGGTCTTCGATCAAACCGTATCAACCCCAAGGGATCTGGGCCGATGCGACCTTTGGGAAGATCCGTTATCAACCCGACAAGGGCGAGAAGCTTTATCGCCGCAGCCTCTATATTTTCTGGCGACGGATTGTCGGGCCGACGATGCTGTTCGACAGTGGAAAACGCCAGACTTGCGAAGTCAATCCGTCACGAACCAACACACCGCTGCACGCGCTGACCACGTTGAACGACACCACGTTCGTCGAGGCCTCACGAGCGATGGCGGAACGCATCATGAAACAAGGCAAGACGCCCGCCGAGCGGATTCGGTTCGCTTTTCGCTTGGCTGCCACGCGGTCTCCCGAGGCTGCCGAGTTGGACCTGCTGACGAAACGCTGGAAGATTCTGCGAACCGAGTTTGCCTCGCATCCGGAAGAAGCCGCGAAACTGCTCGCTGTCGGACAATCACCACGCGACATGAAACTGAATGCGGCTGACCATGCCGCGTACACGGTTGTTTGCTCGTTACTGTTGAATCTCGATGAAGTGTTGACCAGGGAATAAACAATGCACCCGATGATCGAACAATCGGCTTTGACGACCCGCCGTCAGTTTTTCGGACGCGGCGCGCAGGGTCTCGGGGTCGCAGCCTTGGGATCGCTGCTGGCTGGCGAGTCACCAGCGGCCGAGGCGAAGCGAATTGGCGGATTGCCCGACTTGCCTCATTGGGCACCCAAAGCCAAACGGGTGATTTATCTGCTGCAAAACGGGGCACCGTCGCATGTCGACTTGTTCGACTGGAAGCCCAAGCTCCGCGAAATGCACGGCAAGCAAATCCCGGATGAAATCGCCTCCGGCAAACGCTTCAGCACGATGACCGGCGGCCAGAAAGAGCGGCCCTGCCTGTCCGAAATCACGAAGTTCAAACGTCACGGAGAAAGCGGCGCGACGGTCTGCAGTTTTCTCCCTCACACTGCGGCCATTGCCGACAAGCTCTGTTTCATCAAGTCGATGACCACCACACAGGTCAATCATGCGCCTTCCATCACGTACTTCATGACGGGCGACGAACGCCCGGGTCGACCCAGCATGGGGGCCTGGCTCAGTTACGGGCTGGGTACCGACACCGAGGATCTTCCCGCTTTCGTTGCCATGACGTCCCGGGACAAGGGTGCGACCTGCGGACAGATTTTTTACGACTACTACTGGGGCAGTGGGTTCCTGCCGACTGTGCATCAGGGTGTCAAGTTTCGCGGCACGGGCGATCCTGTGTTGTATCTCTCCGACCCACCCGGCCTCAGTCGTTCCATCCGTCGCGGCATGCTCGATGACCTGGCGAAGCTCAACCGACGGCGATACGAAGCCATCGGCGATCCGGAGATCAATACGCGGATCGCGCAGTACGAAATGGCCTATCGAATGCAGACGTCGGTCCCCACGCTGACCGATTTCTCCAACGAACCGAAACACGTTCTGGAGTCTTACGGTCCCGATGTGCAGCTTAAGGGATCATTTGCGTACAACTGTCTGATGGCTCGCCGCCTGGCGGAAAACGGTGTCCGATTCATTCAGTTGATGCACGCCGGATGGGATCAGCATCGGAACCTGAATTCGCAATTGAAGGTCCAATGCACCGACACCGATGCCCCCTCAGCAGCGTTGGTCAAGGATCTCGAACAACGCGGACTGCTCGAGGACACACTCGTCATTTGGGGCGGCGAGTTCGGCCGCACACCGTTTTTGCAGGGCAAGATCGCCGACACGAAGCGCTGGGGCCGCGACCATCACCCCTACGCCTTCACGATCTGGATGGCGGGCGGCGGCGTCAAAGCGGGCACAACCTACGGGGCGTCGGACGACTTCGGATTCAGCGTGGCCCGCGACCCCGTCGTCGTTCACGACTTGCAGGCCACGATCATGCACCTGCTGGGCATCGACCACGAACGCCTGACGTTCAAATTCCAGGGGCGACGCTATCGACTGACCGACGTGCATGGAAAGGTGGTCCAGGGTCTGCTGGCCTGATCCCGCTCGACGATTGTCAATCGAATCAGTCCGACTTCCCGGGCCAGCCTTCCCACCACGCTTGAAACAGTTTCAGTTGAGCCTCAACGAACCGCCTCTGGCTGTCACTCAGTTTGTCCGTCTCGTTGAAATGCAGCGAGTAATCGGCGTCACCCAGCAGGACGAGGAGATACTTGTAATACAGGACAAGGTCCGGGCCTTCATCAAACGTCGATAGAACGCCCAACGCCTCGTCGAGTTCTTGCGCCAATCCTCTCGCCTTCACATCCCCCGCAGCCGCCGACTCACAAAGTTCCAGCAATCGCAGGACCGGTTTCGGCAGGCAGTTTCCAATACCGGTAATCGCGCCGACGGCTCCACAACGAGTGAATCCGTGAAACACCTGTGTGTCGACTCCCACCATCAGCAGCACGTTGTCGTCTTCATGCGTGATGTACTCAGCGGCATAACTGAGTGAGTCCCTGCCGCCGAATTCTTTGAATCCGACCAGGTTGGAAAACTCACGTCGCAGATCGAAGAACAGGTCGGCCTTCGTTTCGAAGCCGTAGTACGGGCTGTTATAGATCACGGCCGGAAGATTGGGTGCTGCGGAGAGAACGCCGGCAAAATGCGCTCGTTGGGCTGCCGGAGAAATCCCTCGAGACAGCACGCGGGGGATCACCATCAGGCCGCTGGCCCCCACTTGCTCCGCATGCGCCGCGTGTGCGGCCGCCGTCGCCGGGTTCTGTGCGCCAGTTCCTACAACGACAGGCACGCCTGACTCACAAAGTTGCCGCACGCCTTCGTGCCGTTGTTCATCAGACAACAGCGGCCAGTCGCCCATTGATCCACAATACACGACGCCGCTCATGCCTTCAGCCTTCAGCGATTGCGCCTTGGAGACCAGCGCACCATAATTCGGCGTTCTGTCCGCCTGGCAGGGCGTCATGATGGCAGGAATGCAGCCACGAAATACGGTTGAGTCCATGTTGTCAATTCCTGATCGAAGTGGTTGATCTCAAGTTGGTCGGAGCATGCTGCGCTGGCGACGCATCACAAAGTCACTGCACGGGTCAGAAGATACTATCATTTGGCTTGTCTTTCTATGGCTTGACGTCACATTCCCACTGCGCGATCCATTCCTATGGACGAGAAATCGACGGCACCGCGCATAGAAAAGACCCCTGTCAGACAGGGGTCTCTGACTCGTTGCAATTCCTCGCAACCAAGTCCAGTGCCCGAGAGAGGACTCGAACACCATACAAGAAACACGGGAGAAACTTACATTCCTGCCAAAGGCGACGCAGAATCCGGCGCAGTTGATGCAGGGACCGGCCCATTCGACGCGGATTTGCAGACGGGCATTCAGTGTTGGCCAGCACTACCCGATGCAACCAAGTCAGCCGTCCTGGAGATCGTCCGCACGGCTGACTGAGTTGGGCCGAAAGCGCTCTCAGTATTCTCAGAAACGTCCTTGTGTAAGTGACGTGAACCTCACTCTCCGAAGACGCTGATTTCTTCCGCACGCCGAGAGGTGACATACGGATCAGAGCGGGTCATGAAGCACCAGACACAGCGCATGTCACTGACTTGGATGGGATATGCATCCCTCTTCGTGGCCGCGACGAACACCAACACGCTTACCGTACGGAGCGGATCCGGCCAACGCATGCGGGCCAAGTGAGTTACGTCATCGGACACCTGGCGTCTTGTGGTGCCACTCACTTGGCACACGTTTCGACGAGGACTGAATGGCGAAAACGCCGGCATTTCATTGGTGAACAGCCACCTATTCTTCACCGGACCCTATCTGACACTCAACCGAACAACGGAGCAATCCAAGCCCCCCAGCCAGTCGGCCACCTCATCGAAAACAACACACAGGCAAGGCGGCAACAACAAAGCAGCAGCGTGCCGTGGGAGATCCCACAGGGGGTCGCCAAGGCAGGTCGACGACGGCGGGCAGGGTATCAGTCGCCTAGAAACACAGGCCCTCAGACTCAAAGCCCGGGGCGGCCCTTGCCCGTAGGGTCAAAAAACTCAGTCGAACTCAAAGTGGCACATTTCACACGATTTACGGCGTGACAAATTGGCGAAGGATCAACCGTCTGAGATTGCGATGTTTCAGATTTCGGAAGTGCAAGAAGAACCTGCATTTAACGGTCGGCGGAGTTTTTTGGCCCTACGCGGGGCGACGGAGGATGCAGCGCAGATTTCCCGCAGGCACCGTTTATTATTTGCCCTATAAGCCGTTTATTATTTGCCCTATAAACCGTCCGTCGCATGGTACATACCTGAAGATCCGAGTCACGATGGTGTTCAAGGACGAACCGATCATGAAGTCTCGACGTTTCTTGTCGTTTGCTGTTTCGCTGCTGGTTTTGAATCTGGGGGCGATTCTCTGGATCCGCCACGAGTTGCTCAGTCGCGACA
>JBDOMX010000310.1:0-4489 GCA_039831615.1 Planctomycetaceae bacterium | reverse complement strand
GAGGCCGCACGTTTCCCTGGATGCCGGCCGTTCCACCAGCGCCTGCTGGTTCGCCCTGCGGACCGGCCCCGCCTTCGGATTTTACAGTTTCAAGTGTTTCCTGGATCTTGGCTTTGCTGTCCGGATCGACAATGTGTTCGGTGCGTTTGACTTCCCGAGTATCGATTTCGGCGCTGACAGTAACGTACGCCTTGCCTTCTCCCAGCAATTTGTGGAGCATCGATTCGGCTTTTTGCTCGAGTGTAAACTCGAGCCGGCGCTGATACTCGAAATGTTGCAGCATGTCGCCGCCCAGGCCATCTGACAGCGCATAGTCGTTGCCCTCGTTGTCGGTCAGGCTCACGTTCTCAGGCACCAGTCCTTCGACCGCTCCCGCAACAGCCTTGATCACACTCTGAGCGACTTTCCTGGTCATACTTCTGGGGGAAGCCGGAACGACGATGATGCTGGCGGTCGGCGCTTCCTGTTCGATCACAAACGGCGACGGATTCGGCTGGCTGATGTGCACGGTGGCTGTGCGGATTCCGTTGAGCTGTTCGATCGTATGCTTGATTCGGGCTTCGAGCCGCCGGAGTTTTTGGTCTCTCTCCGCGGATTCAGTTCCGGGAAACATGGGGCTGCCAGCAGCGGACTCATCAATGGCCAGAGGGTCAAGGACGTCCTTCAGCGCCAATCGGGCGCGAGCGACATCACCGCGAGAAACAAACAAGACGGTCCCGGAAAAACTCAAATTGTACGCGATCTGCTCGGCTTCCAGTGTTCCTGCGATCGTGGCGGCTTCATGGTGCGAGGCAGCGCTGTGCAGCACCACGTATTCCGGTTGCGTCGCCCAAATGAACGTACCGACCACTGCCGCCAGACACATGATGGCGGCCGTAGAAATCCCGATACGCTGTTGCACCGACCATTGGCGCCACAGTGTTGCGATCTGACGTTTTAATGTATTCCAGACGTCCATGTCTGAGCTTCCTCAGGCTTCCACCTTGAATGCAACTAGACCTGCATCCGCATGATTTCCTCATACGACGTAATCAGCCGGTTGCGAATTTCCATGACCAGTCGAAACGCCAGATCAGCTTTTGAGGCGGTGAGCACGACATCGTGGATACTGTCGGATTCCCCGCTGACCAGCTTCCGCACGGTGTCACCGACGGCGGCCTGTTGATTGCTGGTTTCCTGCATCAGATTGGTGACGAGATCGGCGAACGGCAGCTCACCAGCTGCTTTCGAGGCGTCCACCGGAAGCGCGGCCGAATTCAGCGTGGATCCGACACCCGGTGTGATCGGAATCGGACCGGACATCAACTGATTCCTCTCAGCAGCGACAACGCCTGTTCCGCCAGCTGGCGGAATGTCTGCAGACTCTTCAGATTTGCTTCATAGGCACGACTGGCCGTCATCATGTCCACCATTTCGTGGGGGATTTTGACATTAGGCATCTGCACGTATCCATCTTCGTTTGCGTCCGGATGGCCCGGGTCAAATATTTCCGGGAGTTCGGACATGTCCGACTGGATCCCGACGACGCGAACTCCACGCATTTCCAGACCGTGGCTGCCCCCGTAGTGATTCATTGCCGCCGCGAATTCGATTTGCTGTCTGCGGTATGGTTCGCCATTATCGGCGCGAGTTGTGTGCGCGTTCGCAATGTTGTGAGCTGCCACTTCCATTCGCTTGCGCTCAGCAGATAGACCGGATGCACTGATTTGAGGTCCCGCAAAGATATGTTCCAGACCCATGGTTTTCCCCCTGTCGTTTCGACACCGCCCGAGTGATTCATCATCCTGACGACCCGGGCAACGGTAGGCCGTTCACATTAGCGACCGTCAATGGCCTTGCGCATCATGCCCATCTCTGTTCCCATGACCTGCAGATAGACCTGCTGGAGCAGGGCATTCTTGTTCATTTGTCCTATTTCCATGTCGATGTCGACGTTGTTGCCGTCTGCACGTGGTGTCAGTCCTGCAGTATGATTGATCTGAGGTTTTGCCTGCTGCAATGGTGATGTTGGACCATTGCGAGCGAATTCCTGAGCCAGTGCCGCTTCAAAATCCACGTTGAGACGCCTGTAACCAGGCGTATTGACATTGGCGATATTTTGGCCGATGACCTTTTGCCTCATTTCAGAGGCGTCCAGCAGGCGCGAAAGCAGACTGAGCTCGTTTTTAAGGAGTGCCATATCGTCTGAATCGGACAAGTTCGCCTGATACGCACAACCAATGCAACCGTCACAGCTTATCAGGGACGGTTCGATTCTCTGCGGCAAAGGTTTTCATACCTGAGCCGAGGGAGTTCATGCATCTGGAAGCCATCCCCGATTGGTGGCGCATCCACCGATACGAAAATGCCGAATGTGTGGGATTATTGGCAAAGGCCATATCGGGTGCGGATTTCATTCACCGGTGGCTGACTGGGTCAGTGACTTGCCGCGAACGCCCACGGATTGTGAGCGTCGGAAATTGTCCCGCGTCACACAGGACTGTCGGTCGGCATCGATTTGATGGGGGAAATCCAGCAGGTGCGTCAACGCCCCCAGTCCGTACCTGCGCATCCGACAGCATCGGGAGCCAGGCAAATGTGCGGTCTGAGAATTCGCAATTGCAGCGGCAAGTGAGGAACTCCCCGCACCGATGGAGGAATTGGCGGGCTTAGCACGATTGCCCGCGGTCGGCGGGATTCTCATTCTCGATGGGCACGTCCCTGTTCCTTTGGCAGCCAAAAGTAAATCCATGCATCCCCGACTCCAGCGCGGCAACCGACTGCCATCACTTCCCACCGTTGCTGTGGAAATTCTGCGGTTGTTCAACACGCCCGATGCGTCGATACAGGAATTAACGGAAACCGTGCAAACCGACCCGGCTCTGGCCATCCGCATCCTGAAGGCCGCAAATTCACCGCGTTACGGAGCTCGCGGCGAGATCACCGATCTGCGGATGGGGATCGCTCGTCTGGGACGAAATAATCTGACCCCATTGGTACTCAGCTTCTCTTTGGCATCGACGTCCCTCAAGACGACTGACGCAGCGGAACATTACAAGCAAATCTGGCTGCGTTGCTTTGTGCAGGCCACCGCCGCCGAAATCATTGCCGCGACCCACGGTCCAACCGCGGCAGCTGAATGTTTTACTATCAACCTGTTGGCCGGAATCGGCCGGCTGGCGATGTTGAAGGCTGACGCGGAACTGTATTCGCAGTGCATTGACCAAACGGCCGAGTCGAACCGGCCATTCTGCGAGATAGCTGAACAGCTGTTCGGGACAACACCACTCGCACTTTCGATCGACATTCTGCACGACATTGGACTTCCGGAACGCCGCATCACGGCGGTCCGCTGTCTGGAAAACGCTGAATTGAAAGCGGACCTGCAGTCGAGCGATGCTCAAATTGTTGCCGCGACGCGAACAGCGGATGCGGTCGCACGTTACCTGTGTGACGAAAATGCTGCGGTAGGTCTGCTGACACTCGAAGAAGCCATCTCTGGCAGTTGCGACGAGGCTGACCAGACCGTCGAAGGACTTCTGGAAGCGATTCATGCCCGATTGGAAGAGTCCGGTTCCCTGTTCAATATTGACCCGTCGCGGATTCCCGCACCGGATGAACTGCTGGAGTCGGCACTGGAGCAGTTGGCGGACTTCACGTCGTTCCTCGGCACGTCAGATCAGGACCAGGTTCCTTCAGAATTACTGGAAGAGAACGGACGTCTCAAACGGCGCGTCCAGGACCTGATCCGGGAAACCAGCGTTGATGCTTTGACCGGAATCTACAACAGAGGATGGTTCAATACGCACATGTCAGAGGTTCAGGCCATTAGTCGAATCAACGATCAGGAATTTGGAGTGGCCATCATCGATATCGATCGTTTCAAACTTGTCAATGATACACATGGACATCAGGCGGGTGATCATGTCCTGCGCGAAGTGGCGCAAGCCCTGAACGGAGTCACTCGTCAGGACGAAACCATCGCCCGGTATGGTGGTGAAGAATTTGTCCTGCTGCTTGAGAACGCCTGTCAACAGGGAATGGCAGTGGTTGGCGAACGACTGCGGTCTCAAGTGGAGGCAGCGACAATCGAATTCGAAGGCAAGTCGATTCCAGTGACAGTGAGCGTCGGAATCGCTCATGGTTATCCATGGCAGAATGCCAACTTCAGTCAGGAGCTATTCGCCCGCGCGGATGCGGCGCTGTATGAAGCGAAGCACAACGGTCGTAACCGGGTTGTGCTTGATTCATCCCTCGCGAAAGCGGCAGTCTTCCTTGCGGCAGAATCTTCGACAGGTTCCGTGGAGGCCGAGCCGGTTAACTGAAGACTGCCCTATTGATTGCCTGAGAACAGAGCACCACAGACGACGATGGCTGCCGTAAAGCCCACGAGGATGGTGGTTGGAGTCCAGACGGGGCGCGCATTTCGGGTAATTTACGGAGAAGAGGATGACTTGCGCGAGTTCGTGTGACGGGCCATAATCCGAGCTTCGAATGATGTCCACTTCTC
>JBDOMX010000612.1:0-4490 GCA_039831615.1 Planctomycetaceae bacterium | reverse complement strand
TGTCCGATTTGCGAGCGAATGACGTAGCGGTTGTTGTCGAGAAAAAAGACGGTATTTCCGTTTCGAAGCTGATCGGCCTGCCAGGCGGTCAGATCGCCTTGTGTGACCAGTGCCTGCATCAACGCCTTGTCATCAGCACTGGCGGGCAGTGTCGCGCGGGCTGCTTCCAATCGTTCAGGCGTGACTAATCGAGAACTGACGATGCCCCTTACCAGGGCTTCACCCTCAAGCGCGACACGAGTGGGTGACGGGTTCGCGGGAACGTGTGACGATTCGAGTTCCGTGTAATCCGCGTTCGTCCTCCTGTTGTCGAGGATTCGCTCGACTAAGCGATTCAGGTGCGTGTTCTGGCTCTGGGCAATCACATCCTGCCCGCGCATCGCCTGCATGAGTGTGTCGTCACCCGTTGCTGCAGACAATTGGGCTGCACATGATTCGCATCCGGCTAAATGCGCCTCGAGTTCATTCGCATCCCGTTCCGCAAGCTCTCCCGCAAGGAACCGTTCAAGTGTGGGTAAGTCGGGGCAGGCGGCCGGAGTCATACAGGGGCCTTACAGAACCGATATCTGATCACTGATGACCGGGAGATACCCCACTTGCATCGGCGACATTGTTGCGAACGGAACGTTCGAGAAGTCAGTCGAGCATCCCTTGCACCTTTTTACGTAAACGACGGATTACTCGCCAGGAAGCAATATATACCTCATTCTCTATCATGTTCAATTCGACCGCGACTTCGGAGGCTGAAAAAGAACTCCAGATAACAAGAAACATGATGGACATAAATGGGTCGTATCATGGTATTATCGAGGAATTGTGAGCCTGGAGCGGTGTCCGGCTCAATTCCCATGGAGGATGTCTGACGATGCCGGAGTTGATTGCATTTGGCCCCGAACCGTCTCAGCGTTGGCAGCGACCTCTCAAGGAGGGGGAGACTGTCCGTATTGGACGCGCGCCACGTCATGGGTGGCCAACCGCGTGGGATCAGAAGATCTCCCGCGAACATGCAGACCTGCTGTTGCGAGACGGCGTGTTAACGGTTGACTGCCTGGGAACCGGGCGGAATCCCATCCATTTTCGAGGCCGACCGACGCGTCATCGATTCACTCTCACTCTGGGTGAGATGTTTCGTATTGGCGACACTCAGTTTCGATTCGTGGATGGCTTCGAAGAGGAAGAGATTGTCAACCCGTTGCATGAGTTCTCGTATTCCAACGACGAACTCGCTCAAGTCGATTTCGGCAGCGAGCGCAAGCGGCTCATGTCTCTCGCTCGATTGCACAAGCGGATCGAAGACTGCAAGACCGATGAAGACTTCGCGACACTTTTGTGCGACTTGATGATCGAGACAATCCTGCGGGCGAAGGTGGCGGGAGTTCTGGATTACGAAGACTATTCGCAGATCGCCAACAGCCCTCCAATGATCGTCAGTTGGCGAGGCCGGGATGATCGCAGTTCGGAGTTTCGTCCGAGTAGCCGGCTTGTCCGTTCGACGTTGCTGAGTGACAAGAGTCACCTCTACGTCTGGCCTGAAGCCACCGACAGCAAGCAGCTCTGCACGGTCATGGAAGATCAGGATTGGGCATTCTGCACGCCGATGGGCGTCGAGCAGCAGAAGCGGTCTTGCCTTTACGTCACGGGGTCCTGGCCCATGAACGAGGACTCCTTCGTCTCGGAAAGTGAAATCAATGGAGACCTGCACTTCGCGAAGTTACTCGTGGACAATGTGACGACAGCTCGTGAATTGAAGCGACTTCAGACTCAACGAATCGAAATGAGTCACTACTTCTCGCCCGCTGTGGTCGAGTTGCTCTCGGGTGAAATTAGCAGTAGTGCGTCGCTCATTCCGCAGGAGCAGGACATCAGCGTTCTGTTCTGCGATGTGCGCGGTTTTTCTCGGGCGGCCGAGAATTCACAGCGCAATCTGCATGAATTGCTCGATCGAATCAGCAATGCCCTGGGATTGATGACCAAAGCCATCATGCGTTTTGAAGGCGTTGTTGCGGATTTCCAGGGTGACTCGGTGCTTGCGTTCTGGGGATGGCCGACTCCACTCGCCAGTGGCCCGACAGCGGCCTGCCGCGCGGCATTATTGATTCACCGGGAATTCCAACGCGCCGGACAGCAGGCAGGGGGACCGCTGGCGGGCTTTCGTGTGGGTATTGGTATCGGTCACGGAAATGCCATTGCCGGAAAAATCGGTAGCGACGAACAATGCAAGATCGGCGTCTTCGGCCCGGTGGTGAATCTCGCATCGCGACTGGAGGGCATGACCAAGCAGTTTCGAGTGCCGATCCTCATTGATGAGGCCACCGCCCGTTTCGTAAGAAAACACTTTCATCCCTCCAAGGCGAGAGTGAGAAAACTGGGTACAGTGCGTCCCAAGGGCATCGCGACGCCGCTGATGGTCAATGAATTGTTGCCTCCGGAAGGGCAATTAGAATCGATCTCAGACGACTTGCTTCGAGAGCATGAACAGGCGGTGGATGATTTCATCTCCGGAAATTGGTCCGAGGCGTTCGACGCACTCGACCAGATGCCGGTCGGCAATCGGGCCAAGGAAATCATCCTGCTCTACATGGCCCACAACAACTACACGCCGCCACCCGACTGGGACGGGATCATCAACCTGGAAAGTAAATAGGAAGCCGATGCGATCGGGCCGCTGGTCGAAGTGCGTGAGAGTCTGGACATTGTGAAGCTGGCGGCGCTTTCTCTCGGCTGCCCTCAGGCGAAGGCGGCTGCACGAAAGCGATCTGGCCCTGTCAGCCATTCATCGTTAGGCTGGTCGGCGGAAGTCAGTCGTGGCTGAGTGTGTCTGCGAAAAATGCTCACGGCTGCGGCTGTCGAGACAGAGCGAGTTTTCGAAGAGAGGCAGGAACCATGATTCGCCGAATGGGAAGCCGTGGCTTCATCTGGGCTTCGTTGGCCGTGTTGGTTGTCGGTTGCCAGCAGGCAGCCGACGAGGCAGACAACGCTGACCTCAACGGGTTACGAACTGTGACGTTGGACGTGACCGGGATGATCTGACGGGGCAACTGACCCCCTCAAGTGCAGAAAGCACTTGAATCCTTACCGGGTGTAAGGAATGTGAAAATCGATTTCGAAAAAAACAGGTGACCTGCAAAGTGGATGAATCCGCCAAACCGGCGGAAGACGACCGCTTTGTGAAAGCGCTGAAAGACGCCGGGTTCGGTGGATCCGTTCGCGAAGCGGAGTAGCCTGCCTGGCAGGATTCTAACGAGTTGACGATCGACCCCGGTCTCTTCGGCCTGGGTCGATCTTTCTTTAGTCGCGACCACACGGCGCAATACCAAATCCAAACAGGTGTTGCGCGCACGCGAAAGCTCTGTGTCCCCGTTTCGTCCGTTGTGATACGCTCCCGCGTCCGTTTCAGGTCCGCAATTGACGAGTGAGTCATCACCGGATCGGAAGCAGACGATTGGGAAGCATCCTTGGCGTTCATGGAGGAACGGAGTCATGCGAACACGGACTCGCAAACGGTTGCCCGGCTCGTCTGCCTTTTGGTCGGTCGTCTTGATTGGCGGGGGAGCACTCTCGGCCTGGCAGTTGGGTTGGTTGCCGTTGGATGTGGGAGAAACCGAGTCCGGGGCGTTGCAGTCGGATGATGGATCAGACCCGGCCGACACCGGCGTCTCGATCGCCGACGATCCCATTGTGTTCACAGAGCAAACCGAACCGGGTGATGTGGGCTTTGCAGATCGAACGGAGTGGTCCACTCCCACAACCGACAGTGCGCCTCGCCTGCTGCCGTTTGAAGAGGATACGACCGATCGCCCGTTGCGAGAGATTCCTCCGAACGCGCCACCAAACTTCAGTTCATCTGCCCCACAGCGTCCAGTTTCACAGACAGAATTCAACGAGCGTGATCGGGCAGAGACTTCCGGAATCATCACCACGGCTGGTGAGCGTGAGAGAATCAAGACGAACCCCAAGACGAATCCCAAAACGCCCGCCTCGCTGTCACCGAAACGCGGGGTGGCTCTGAGTTTGCCACAGATCGATGCCCTGATCCGCCAGCGCGATTACGTCGCCGCCCATCGTGAATTGTCGGCCATCTACTGGGACCACCCGGCCAGCCGGAATGAGATCAAGAAACGAATCGAGACGACGGCCAACTCGATCTACTTTTCACCGCAGCCGCATTACATGAAGCCCTACACGATTCAACCGGGCGATCAACTGCGACTGATCTCGAAGAAATACAGCGTCCCCTGGCAATACCTCGTGCGGCTGAACCAGGTGGACCCACGCAAGATTCGCGCCGGCCAGGACCTGAAAGTCATCAAGGGACCGTTCTCGGCTCACATCGAACTCAGCAAGTTTGAGATGACGATTCACAACCAGGGGTATTTCGTCCGCCGCTACACCGTCGGGATTGGTAAAGACGGCCAAACACCCATTGGCCGATTTCGCGTGATGACACGACTGGTGAACCCCAAGTACTTCGGAACTGACGGAATTGTGAT
>JBDOMX010001120.1:0-4491 GCA_039831615.1 Planctomycetaceae bacterium | reverse complement strand
CAGTCAAATTATCGGTTCGACGTTCGACGCCGAGTTTCCGGAAGACAACCTTCCGGAGATCTACAATGCGTTGAAGATCGAGGAGACCGTCAAAGGTATCGAGATCAGTGTCACCGGCGAGGTTCAGCAGCACCTTGGTGGCGGCAAAGTCCGCTGCGTTGCTCTGGGCAGCACCGATGGCATGGTCCGGGGGATGACCGTTACTGATACCGGCGGTCCGCTGTCGGTCCCGGTCGGAAAAGGAACACTCGGTCGAGTTTTCAATGTCACCGGCGACGCGATCGATGGCCGCGGCGACGTTGAGCACGATGAAAGGTGGGCCATCCACCGTCACCCTCCCAAACTGGAGGACCTTTCGGCCAAGACCGAACTCTTTGAAACCGGGATCAAAGTTGTCGACTTGCTGACACCATTTGTTCGCGGTGGGAAAGCCGGACTGTTCGGCGGTGCGGGACTTGGCAAGACCGTGATCCTCACAGAACTGATTGCTCGAATCGCCAGTTCTCACGGCGGTTATTCCGTCTTTGCCGGCGTGGGTGAACGAACCCGGGAAGGGAACGACCTTTGGCTGGAAATGCAGGAAACCAAAATCGGCGATACCGGTCGGTCGGTGATCGAACAAACATGTATGGTGTTCGGTCAGATGAACGAACCTCCTGGGGCTCGGCTGCGAGTCGCACTTTCGGCTTTGACCATGGCCGAGTGGTTCCGTGATGCGACGGGCTCGGACACTCTGTTGTTCGTCGACAACATTTTTCGGTTCTCACAGGCCGGGTCGGAAGTGTCTGCACTTCTGGGGCGAATGCCTTCGGCGGTCGGCTATCAGCCGACACTGGGCACGGAACTCGGTGAGCTTCAGGAACGTATCACATCAACCAACAACGGTGCGATCACGTCCGTGCAGGCGGTTTACGTCCCCGCGGACGACCCGACTGACCCTGCTCCCGCCACAGCATTCTCTCATCTGGACGCCTTCATCTACCTGGAACGAAAGATTTCAGAAAAGGGAATCTATCCGGCCATCGATCCATTGGCGTCATCCAGCCGAATTCTGGATCCGCAGTATGTTGGTGAAAGGCACTACAATATTGCACGCCGAGTTCAGCAGACACTTCAGCGATATCGGGAACTTCAGGACATCATTGCCATTTTGGGCGTTGATGAATTGAGTGAAGACGACAAGATGATCGTGCATCGCGCCCGTCGCATTGAGCGATTCCTGTCTCAGCCGTTTCTGGTGGCAGAAGTGTTCACCGGCAAAGCAGGGAAGATTACGCCGATGGAAGACACCATTCGCAGCTTCGAAGAGATTTGCGACGGGAAGTGGGATCATCTGCCGGAATCCGCGTTCATGTACGTTGGTGCGATTGAGGAAGCGGAAGAACAATTTAAGAAGATGCAGGCAGAAGCGGACAAGTAGACGAGAATGGACTGTCTCCAGCGTCGAACCGGCTGCCTGGCGGAACGTGGTTCGATTCAGATAAGTGTTAGCGCCTGAATTCGAAACAACGACAGCGATTCTTCTTCCCGACGGAAGATACATTGCCCGGAAACCGAGTGAGGGGTCTGTGGTCATTACGTTTCAGGATCGGATTGGCACGATCATCGTTACCCCTCCAAACACTGCTCTCTCCAGTGACGAGTGAGTGGGCGGACATCACAGGACACCATTGTGGCTGAACTCCGTTTAGTTCTGGTAACTCCCGAAAAGACGCTGTTCGATCGCTCCGTGGCATCGATCCGAGTCCCGATGTTTGATGGCAGCGCAGGAGTCTATCCCGCTCGCGCACCCCTGGTCGGACGGTTGGGAGTCGGCGAACTGAAACTGAACGAAGCCAACGGCAACAGTGAATCGTATTTCATTGACGGCGGCTTCATTCAGGTCAAAGGCGAACAGGTCTCTGTCCTGACCAGTTCGGCTCAGTTCGTCAGCGAAATCGACCGAGCGGCGGCTCAGGCGGAGTTGGATGCGGCTATCACCGACAAAGCTGTCGGGGATGAACAGTTCGCCGTCCTGGCCCACCGTCTCGAACGAGCCCGCAAGCTGGTCAGCCTCTCGTCTGCCAGGTAGAGTACCGTGCCACAGGGTGTCGCCTGTGACTGATTCCGACTGTTAGCGGGACAATCACTGTCTCCTTTTTCCGGCCAGGTAGCTGGGACCAAACTGATGGCAGGTAAATTCGATCCGCGAGTCGACGATCTGGTGATGGAAACTCGCACATTGTGGGATGATTCCGTCGGCGACCTGTCCGACGAAGATCGTCGCTGGGTTTCACAGACCATTCATCAGCATCCGCAACTGGCCGCGAGGATCAGGTACGAGCGGAGCCACACCGGGTTCACCCGGGAAATCACTGTGACGCTTGAAGACATTCAAAAGCTGTATACCGTGCAGAAACGAGAGTCTTAGACCCAACCCACAGCTTGCCGGCGATGTCGTGACGCCAGCCGTCGCCGGCGTACGAAGTAACTCATCATCAAGAGCCCCTCATGCCAAAGATCAACTTCGTCAATGAAAAGGTCACGGTTGATGCTGCCGAAGGCGACAACATCCGATCCATCGCGCGACAGAATGGAGTTCAACTGTATTCCGGTCCGCATCGGATATTCAACTGCATGGGATTCGGTCATTGTGCCAGCTGCAATGTGATCGTAAAGAAAGGCTCAGAGAACTGCAGCAAAAAGGGATTCCTGGAATCACTGTGGAAGTGGTTTCATCCGTTGCTGGGCATCAAGATCCTGAGTAATGAAGGCAAAGACGTTCGGTTGGCCTGTCAAACGAAGATCCACGGTGATGTCGACGTGGAAACGCATCCGCCGATTAATTGGCACGGTGAGAAATTCTGGCGCTAGACAGTTTTCGAAAAGTCGTGGCGGGTTCTGGCTCGCGGGGGCAAGGGATGGTCGGCTCTGGCACGACCGCCGCGGCCACGAGTCAGCGTCATACGCTGTAAGAAAGATCATCGTACCGGACTGCTGTCAGACTGAGTCTCGCTCTGACTCGCGGCCCTGAGTCCCAGGTTGCTCCGGTGGAGGCATCCGATGCCACTGCGAATCGTCTTACTGGGAACCGGCTCGTTCGCACTGCCTGCGTTTCGCGCGTTGATCGAATCTGAGCACGACGTCGCAGCGGTCTGCACTCAGCCGGATCGTACCGGTCGAGGACATCATCGGCATGTGAATCAGGTCAAAGTGCTGGCCGAAGAGAATGGCATTCCAGTTCGACAACCCGTACGCGTTAACGAGCAGAACGTTCTGGATCAACTGCGGGGGTTCGCTGCGGATGTGTTCATCGTGGCTGCTTACGGTCAGATTCTCAAGCCGGAGTTTCTGGCGATTCCCCGACTCGGCGCGTTCAACCTCCACGGTTCGCTGCTTCCTCGGCATCGAGGCGCCGCACCGGTGCAGTATTCGATCTGGAAGGGCGACAAGGATGCAGGTGTCACGATATTTCGGATCGAGCCGGCCCTGGACTCCGGGCCCATCGTCGGCCACGTCGCCATATCAATTCTGGCGAGGGAAACGTCCGGTGAGCTGATGCATCGTCTGGCGGAACTGAGCGGGCCGCTCACGCTTGAAGTCGTCAGTCGACTGGAATCGGGGACGGCTGAATTCGAACCGCAGGAGCAGAGCCTCGTCACGCTCTCCCCCAAGATCGGTAAAGATGACGGCATCATCGACTGGTCACAGTCGGCGACTGAAATTGACTGTCAGATCCGAGCCATGCAGCCGTGGCCGAAAGCGACCACAACGTTGCATTCGGGTGGCACAACATTGAGATGTATTCTGGTGGCAGCAGTGCCGCTCGAGGACGCAACCACAAAAGAACCAGGTGCGGTGGTCGAGTCGGGCAGGCGACTATTGATTGCGACCGGTCTTGGTGTCCTGGAGATTGTCCGCATACAGCCTCAGGGAAAACAGGAAATGGATGGAGCGGCATTCGTGAACGGCTATCGAGTCACCGCGGATTCGCAATTCGGATCGTAGGTCGTCGCGGAAGCGTTGCTACAGATCGTCGATCAACCGTTGCCGCTTCAGGCGTTTGGTATCCTGGTGAATCTGTTTCTGGACTTCGCTCAGGGCTCTCAGATCGCTCAGCACTTCGTGAAATTCTGCCATGTCACGGACGTCTTCCAGGATCTGTTTGAGTCGTACGATCGCTCGACTGACTTCCTCATCGGATTCCGTCACCAACGCCTCGCATGGTTGTTGCGACAATGCTGCAACTCGGAAGCGGCTCACGGATCGGTCGGCTCGCGGCAGATCTGTCTCGACCACCTGCTGAAGAGGGACAACGATCTTTTGCCTCATCGATTCTGACAACTGAGCCGGGGGAACGGCGTTATTGATCAGCTGTTGGATGATTCCGTCAAATCCCACCAGAATCGATTTCAACTCGTTCGTCTGTCTCCTGAGTGTGTTTCCGCTCCGCGTCGCACAGGTTGTGAGACCAATCTGGTCTTCAGGTTTCGCTTCACTGCCTCCCGATTC
>JBDOMX010000829.1:0-4500 GCA_039831615.1 Planctomycetaceae bacterium | reverse complement strand
CGTTTGCGCGTCAATTGTCAGGAGGCGCGTTAAAAAACCGGCAGGTGAGGGGTTGTTTTGAAATTGGCGACAGTCCCCTCATCCGGCCGTCGGCCACCTTCTCTCCCACCGGGGAGAAGGAAGCAGTTGTTTCTTTCAATTTTTGAATTCACCCCCATTGAACGGATGCACCCCTCGCCCAACGCCTGGGCAGCCGCTTCTTTGTCAATCTGTCATGGACTCGTATAATGAAGCTGTGACGGGTTGCCCGGTACCGCTCACATCGATCTGCCCTCCAACGAGGAACACAACTTGTCAACGGACGACCAAAACGGGATTTCATTTCTGGACGAACTGGCAAAGTCCAGCGGGGCATGGCTGAGTGGAGACGGACCCGACGCCGATATCGTGGTGTCCAGCCGAGTTCGCCTCGCCCGAAATGTTGCCGGATTTCCTTTCATGTCGAAAGCTGACGATGACGTTCGGCTGCGACTCGTGGAAACACTTCGCTCCGCCGTCACAGCGGCTGGTCTGGACCGCGATTTTCAGTTTTTGAATATCGCGCTGCTCGAGGAACTCGACGCCCAGTTGCTCATGGAACGCCAGCTGATCAGTCGCGAACTGGCCGATATGGACGGCCCCCGGGGCGTCATCGTGGGGCCTGGCGAACATGTCAGCGTGATGCTCAACGAAGAAGACCACCTCAGAATCCAGGTGTTGCAGAGCGGCTTTGCCCTGAAAGCGTGCTGGGCCATTGCCGATGAACTGGATACCGGCATCGAAAAATCGGTCACCTACGCGTTCGATGAGCAATTCGGATATCTGACGGCTTGCCCCACCAACGTTGGCACCGGGATTCGAGTGAGCGTCATGATGCACCTGCCGGGTCTGCGCATGACGCGCGAAATACAAAAGGTCAATCAGGCGGCTCAAAAGATCAACCTGGCAGTACGCGGTCTGTATGGCGAAGGCAGTCAGGCACTGGGCGACTTCTTCCAGATTTCCAATCAGATGACCCTCGGATGCTCCGAGCAGGAGCTGCTCGACAACATGATGGAAGTGGTTCCCCAGATCATTGGGTATGAACGACGCGTGCGTGATCTGTTGTGCCGCGACAATCGCCAGGCACTGGATGACAAGATTGCCCGCGCCCGGGCGATCCTGACAGGCGCCAAATCGATCAGTTCCGATGAAACGATGCATCTGCTGTCGAATCTGAGGATGGGGATCAATCTGGGCATCATCGAAGACATCAGCATCGGCGATGTCAACGCACTGTTTGTGCATACTCAACCGAGCCACCTGCAGAAGCTGCACGGCGGACCTCTCAAGACAGCCGAACGCAATGCGGCGCGCGCCAGCTATTTGCGCAATCGACTCGGCAGCGTCTAGAACCATTTTTACTGACGGAGCGCGGATGATCCTGCGGGCCACAGACGTGCGACTGCCCCGTGGAGTGAACCGTGGATCCCGAGGAGCGATAAACGCTCTAGTAAGCCGTCCGTAAGACATGGGATATCGCAATCTGCGGCAGTGTGTGGATGACCTGCAGAAGACCAGGCAACTCGTATGCATCGACGACGAAGTCGATGCACGACTGGAGGCTGCTGAGATCCAGCGGCGCGTTTATGCGGCAGCCGGCCCGGCCATTCTGTTCGCCAATGTACGCGGCTGTGCATTCCCCATGGTCAGCAACCTGTTTGGCACGATGGATCGGGCTCGCTATATCTTTCGTGATGCCATTCGCGGCGTTGAGGCTCTGATCGCCCTTAAGAAATCACCGGATGCGGCGATCAAAACCCCGTGGAAACTTCCCGGAATCCTGAGGACACTGGTGTCAATGCGGCCTGCCATCCGTCGCTCCGGGCCGGTGATGGAATGCACGACGACGATCGATCAGCTTCCTCAGCTCACGTCGTGGCCCATGGACGCGGGGCCATTCATCACCCTGCCACAGGTCTATACTGAGCATCCCGACCAGCCGGGCTATTTTCAATCCAACCTCGGCATGTACCGAATCCAGTTGAGTGGCAACGATTACAAAACGAACGAACAGATCGGACTGCACTATCAAATCCATCGCAGCATCGCCGGCCATCATGCGGCGGCCTTGAAGCGAGGAGAATCTCTTCCGGTGAATATCTTCGTGGGTGGTCCTCCAGCGATGACGCTGTCCGCCGTGATGCCGCTTCCGGATGGCATCCCGGAAGTTGCCTTCGCCGGGGCCTTGTCACGTCGGGCGATCCGAATGGTGCGTCAGACCACCGGCCCACTCATCTGTGCCGAAGCTGATTTCTGCATCAGTGGGACGATTGCCGGCGAACAGTTGCCTGAAGGTCCGTTCGGTGACCATTTGGGCTACTACAGCCTGGCCCATGAGTTCCCTGTCCTTAATGTGACCAGTGTCCGGCATCGACGCGATGCCATCTGGCCGTTTACTGTCGTCGGTCGACCACCGCAGGAAGACACTGTGTTCGGCGAGATGATCCACGAACTGACCGGCCCCGCGATTCCTGCGGTGTTGCCCGGAGTGAAGGCTGTTCACGCCGTGGATGCCTCCGGCGTGCATCCATTGCTGCTGGCGATTGGAAGTGAACGCTACGTGCCGTGGGAAACGGAACGGTACCCACAGGAATTACTGACACTGTCAAACGCCATTCTGGGGCAGGGACAATTATCACTGGCGAAGTACCTGATCATAGCTGCTGAGGAAGATGACCCGCAGCTGGACATCCACGACATCCAGTCGTTCCTGATGCATGTGCTTAGGCGCATCGACTTCACGCGGGACCTGCATTTTCAAACGCGGACCACGATCGATACGCTCGACTACAGCGGCGCTGGGTTGAACCGAGGATCCAAACTGGTGATCGCCGCCGCGGGTCCGGAACGGCGGACACTGGGAACAGAATTACCGGCGAATTTGTCGCTGCCCGATGGTTTTGTTCATCCATCACTCTGTATGCCTGGCGTGCTGGCTGTCACAGCCCCCGCATGGACAGCGAAACCGCATGGCACAGACCCTGCCGCTGCACAATTCTGTGCAGCGATGGAATCATCAGCTGCGCTGAACAACTTTCCCCTGGTCATTCTGGCAGACGACAGTCGGTTTTGTGCAGAGTCGCTAAGCAACTTTCTGTGGGTCACGTTCACGCGATCGAATCCCGCAGCAGACATCGCGGGGATTCATTCATTCACTCATCACAAGCACTGGGGCTGCCGAGGCAGTCTGGTCATTGATGCTCGTGTGAAAGCTCACATGGCACCGCCGCTGGTCCCCGACCCGGACGTGTCGGACCGCGTGGATCGGTTGTTTCGAAAGAGCGGTCCTCTGCACGGGATCGGCACTTAGGCAGCCGTTCCGGCCGTGGTCTTCGTATCACCTGAAGATCTCGTCCCATCATGTTGGGGACTCCTGTTCACCACTCCATCTGCAAGGATGTCCCGCCGATAAAGTAGAAAGTCCCCTTTACAGAGCATCGGCCAAGGTCAGTGATCTTGTTCGGTAAAGTTCATAGGGGCTTCAGGTGAGAAAACAGAACCAACCAGGCGCAGACCAGCTCTCACACCGGCCCATACCCCCGGCAGCACGGGTTCAGGTTCGGGATTGAGCTCGCAACCGCCGGGCGCAGAGTGCCCGGCGAATTCCGGAAGGCATCGACGGAACGCCTCCATGTCACAGCAACCGACAAAGTTACACCCCATGCGGAAGCATCCCTTGTCGTTCCGCGTCCACTGAACCATGGCCACGAATCGGAGCGGCGGATCGACGTCCTTCGCCTCGAATAAGAGTTTTGTGCCGGGGGGAAATGCGGCGGGAGACCAGACACAAAGGCCACCGTTCGAATCGTTGACGACTCGTGCAGTCGCACGAATTTCTGAGTCCAGTTCACAACGAACCTGGAATTCAATGTTCGCCGCTTGGCGCTGCGTGGCATTGGCCGTGGCAATTGAACCTGTGCGCATTCGCCCTTCGAACCGGCATCCGGCACGCCACCGGTTGTTACCCTCCGGACGCGACCACGTAATGGCCGCGTGAATGCGCTCGATCCTGCCCCGATGATACATGGCGAGCACCACCATGGGTTTTAGTCGCGGCGCCTGGGACACGACAAAGCCGGCACCGGAATCGGAAAGATCACGAATCTCGATCGGAATGATTTCCAAATTGTCGCAGTACTGAATGGAAGCGCGAGGCCGTGACAGGTCGCGGTGGTCCACCGCCGGAAGGCGAACACGGTCTGACGGAGGATCCACATGATTCGTCATCGGTACCTTCTTGTTCAAGGATTGCTGCTGGCTCCGATGATTCCTTTCGGGATGTGATGTATTGAGGCACAGCAACTATATCCCCTGCCGTCGCCGTCGCCCTGACAATTCTTCAATCAGGCCACCGGCGATGGCGATGATGTTTAATCGGAACAGCCTGCTTACGCCTGAAGGGCCCTGAACGCAACCAAATTGTGGATCATGTTTATCTCGGTCAACATCCGTCATCTTGAATCTTGTTGCCAGGCTTCA
>JBDOMX010000189.1:0-20052 GCA_039831615.1 Planctomycetaceae bacterium | reverse complement strand
AATCGACGCCAGTTTCCGGTCGACGGCAGCCGCCGCATCGCAGCGGGCAATTCCGGTGTGGTAGGTCGCGTTGTACGCGGGATCGTCACACAGGTCGATCGCCATTTGCCAGAGGGCGCTGGCCTGCGCCCAAGCACTTCCCCGCTCCGCGGCTTCTGCCGCATCCGCATAGTCCATATGGTTGGTCGAAATATTGCTGGTCATGATCGTACTCCTTTAGCTGTTGTTAGCCAGGGTGAATCGGCCGCGTTCGGCTTTCCGGAATCGGGCGTCGTCGCCCTTCTTCTGGATCTCCCGCAGGATGGCCGAGTACAGCGTCGCGTGCGGCGTCTTGCCGCCGGGGCTGGTCCAGTACTGCTTCGCAGACATCGCTTCGATGATCTCTTTCGCGTTCAGCGGTTTGTCTGTTTCGCCGAGCACCTTCGCCGCCGCGTCGATGGCGCTCAGTTTCTTCTCAGTCGCTATGGCCGGCGTCTTCTTCGCAGCCGCCTTCTTCGCGGTGGTGTCTTTGGTGGGAGCGTTCTTCCCTGGCGTCCTCTTAGACGCGGCCCGCTTGCCCGAGGGGGTTTTCTTCGTCGTGGTCTTCTTCGCGGGGGTCTTCCTGGTCGTCATGGTCTTCGTCCTTTCACAGAGTCCGGAAATGAAATGAGCCGGCCACATGGCCGGCTCTCAGTCGAGTGTGTATTCGGTTCCGCAGATGGTGCATCGCACCTCGCTTTCTTCGAGCAGCAGCCGTTCGACGTCGCGGGTGCCGCAGCCCGGGCAGGCGTGTTCGTCGAGCACCTCGTTGCGATCAATCAGCAGCAGGTGTCCGACGTCTTTCAGTTCTTCGAGCAGCCGAGCCGCGTCACCGAAATGCGTCCATCCGAGCCCCGGCCGACTCAGGTCGTCGGTGCGTTCCAGAATCTCTTTATCGAGGGCCTGGCGAATCGTGGTCAGCAGCGCTCGGGCATCCTCCAGCTTGGCGATGGCCGCCCGTGGCCCGTCTTCGCCTTTCGTCTTCTTCGTGATCTTTGGCATGGTGTGGGTCTCCAAAACGTGGCGTTCAATGGCATGACACATGTGAGCCATGTTTTTCGAGACACATCCAGCGCATTTCGGAATGATTCGCAGCAGATTTCGGAGGTTTTTCATGTCGCATGAATCCCCCGAATCGATGAACCCCAACGCGCTCCCGATCGATGTGGCCGCCCGGATGTTGAGCAAGGCCGGGGCGCGGCAGATCACCGAAACCATGATTCGCAATGATGTGGACGCCGGAGCGCCGACGAACCCGGACGGCACGCTCAATCTCGTGCACTACGCCGCGTGGAATGTGCGGCAGATGGCCGGAGGGGGCGATGGCGATTGACCCCCGGAAACTCCGACCGTCCGATTTGTGCCGGCTGCTCAACTCGACGCCGCTGGGCGAAGCTATCAGCGAACGCCAACTGTATCGCCACCGTTCGCGTGCCGGGTTTCGCATCGGCGATGGCAAGACCGTCGATCTCTTGCGTTACGTGGCGTGGCTCGTCCATGAACGCCATGCGCCGAAGCCGGAAGCGGATGGCGATCCATATGAGACGCTCAAGGACCGGGCACGGGCGCGCAACGCGGCACTGTCACTGGCTGGTCGCGACATTGGCGAAATGCCGGCGGTCGCTGACCCAGATCGGAAGCAACTTGCCGAGAGCGACTTTCGGTTCTTCTGCGAGACGTATTTTCCGCTGACGTTTCACCTGCCGTGGTCGCCCGATCATCTGAAGGTGATTCATAAGATCGATCAGGCAGTTCTCCACGGTGGCCTCTTCGCGATGGCCATGCCGAGGGGCAGCGGCAAGACGACGATCTGTGAATGTGCCTGCATCTGGGCGGTATTATTCGGGCATCGTGAGTTCGTGTGCCTGATCGGATCAGATGAAGGACATGCCATGGACATGCTCGATTCGATCAAGATGGAGTTCGACGGCAACGAACTGCTGCTGGCCGACTTTCCCGAGGTCGTCTTTCCGATTCAATGCCTGGACGGGATTGCCAATCGTTGCAGCGGGCAACTGTTTCAGGGCGAACGGACTCACATCGGCTGGACGGCGAAGGAAGTAGTCCTGCCCACGATTGCGGAGTCCAAGGCCAGCGGTGCCATTATCAAAGTCGGCGGCATCACCGGCCGGATTCGCGGCATGAAATACAAGCGGGCCGATGGCAAGACCGTCCGCCCCTCACTGGTGGTGCTGGACGACCCACAAACCGATGAGTCCGCCCGCAGCCTGTCGCAGTGTGCCAACCGCGAGAGCATTCTGGCGGGAGCTGTACTGGGACTCGCCGGCCCCGGCAAGAAGATCTCCGGCATCATGCCGTGTACCGTGATTCGTCCGAACGACATGGCGGACAACATTCTGGACCGTGACAAGCATCCGGAATGGAACGGCGAGCGGACGCGGATGGTCTATTCATTCCCGACCGACGAGAAGCTGTGGGACCGGTACGCGGAATTACGCGCTGAGGGCATGCGAAACGGTGATGGTGGCAAGGCGGCCACCAGGTTTTATCGAGAGAATCTGGATGCGATGGACGCTGGGGCGTCGATCGCCTGGCCGGAGCGGTTCAATCACGACGAACTGTCAGCGATCCAGCATGCGATGAATCTCAGGCTGCAGGATGAGGCCGCGTTTTTCGCCGAGTATCAAAACGAACCGCTGCCGGCGGAAACGATCGATGACGATCTGCTGACCGCCGAACAGGTTGCAGCAAAAACCAACGGAGTGCAACGCAGCGAGATCCCGTTGTCCTGCAACCATCTGACCATGTTTATCGACGTGCAGCAGAAGATGCTGTTCTACGTCGTGGCGGCGTGGGAGGAAAACTTCACCGGCTACGTCGTTGATTACGGCGGCTTCCCCGACCAGCAGCGCGCGTACTTCACACTGCGGGATGCGCGGCAGACATTAGCGGAAATTGGCAAGAGCACCGGTCTCGAAGGCTCCATCTACGCGGGCCTTGATGCGCTGACGCAGGATTATCTGGGACGCGAGTGGAAACGTGATGACGGTGCCGCCATGCGCATCGAACGCTGCCTGATTGATGCCAACTGGGGTCACTCCACCGACGTCGTCTATCAGTTCTGCCGGCAGAGTTCACATTCGACGATCCTGTTACCGTCACACGGCCGTTTCGTTGGGGCGTCGAGCGTTCCGTTTTCGGACTACAAACGGAAGCAGGGCGACCGCGTCGGACTCAACTGGCGGATCCCCAACGTGCGCGGCAAGCGATCCGTGCGGCATGTCGTATTCGATACGAACTGGTGGAAGTCCTTTGTGCATGCCCGGCTGGCCGTCGCCATGGGAGACGGCGGTTGCCTGTCTCTGTTCGGATCGAAGGCGGAGACACATCGGCTGTTTGCCGAGCATCTGACGGCCGAATACTTCGTGAAGACCGAAGGTCGTGGCCGCAAAGTGGATGAATGGAAAATGCGGCCCGAACAGTCAGACAACCACTGGCTCGATTGCCTCGTGGGGGCTGCTGTAGCGGCGTCGATTCAGGGATCCGTGCTGTTTGGAATGGAGGGAGCACCGGTATCACGGCGTTCAAGGCTCAGACTTTCTGAACTGCAGCGGAATAAACGGTGATGACGGATAGTAAGTGCCAGGCAACGACTCACGTCGCCGGGCCCCTGCTGACCTTGCTGCATCTGCAACCACCTGAGGCACGGAAAGCCTTCAGCCTTCCGAGGGATGGCGCCGTAAACCCCGATAAAAACTTCCAAACCAGCCGGTTTTCTGGTTACTTTAGGTACTGTGTAGTATACAGTACACACATGAACGGTTTCGGCGAGTATTTGAGAAACGCACGCGAGCAGCTGAAGGTCAAAGATCGGCGGTATTCCGTTCGACAGGTTGCAGGACGGATCGGCGTCGAACCGTCCTATCTCAGCAAAGTGGAACGAGGTGAACAGCCTCCGCCCTCGGAGCAAACGATTCTCCAGCTCGCGAAAGAGCTGAACGAAGATCCGGACATCCTGCTGGCCCTCGCTGGCAAGGTGTCAGAAGAACTGCAGGCCATTATTCGACATCGGCCAAAGCTGTTTGCTGACCTGCTGCGACAGCTGAAGGACGCCCCCGAGCACGCGTTGCTGCGTGTGGTTCGGGAAGTCAGGGACGGTGACTGGTAATCACATTTCGCTATCGGAAGGGACCACATGATCGAACTCAAACATGATCGTCTCGTGTTCACATTTCCAGGTTCGCATCCCGGTGCGGAACTGTCTATTGAGTTTCAGCGGACACTCCGCATCCCCGACGACAACAGGTCATATCCGCTGCCACCCGGTCTCGGAGCCTTTCCGCTGCGGCATGTGGACGACTATGCATCCGAGGTTCCGGCACAATGGCTGCAGCGTGGCGGAGTGATGATGCCGATGTATCAGTCGGAGGCACTCTGGCTGAACTTTGATGCGTCACCGGTACAACGCCGCCGCTCGCCGTACCCGTTTGCCATCAAAGTTGCGACCGGCAAACAGTGCGCTGTCAGCGGTGAACCGTGGACGGATAACCTTGTCAAGCGGCCGCAGAACTACATGGTCGCCCCCGAACAACCGTGGCTGGACGGGTACGTCGTTGAGAAGGGTCACATACGTCAATTTGTTGCCATGCCGCTGGGAGCAGGCTTTTCAGCGGAGGAACAGCTCACCGGAGCTGCGGAACACGGTGGCATCCAGGTCGCCGTTTATCCAATGAAGCGTGAGGTATTTGAGCGACGGTTCCCAATTGTTCAGGAATCCGCGATGCGCGCCCGATATCTCGCAGACGCAGACATCATGGAATGCGCGGCCCCCGTGAGTTGCGACATGGGGCTTGCTCCCGGTGGCTTGATGAATCAGGAGATCTACGATGATCCGTTCAACATCGATGACTGGGATCTTGCAGCCGGCAGTCGCTGCTTCGTACATCTGTGTAACTCAATGGTCTGGCAATCAATCACCGGGTCGGAACCACCCCACCCGCCGCCAACGGCAGAGAAGTACACGAAGGCCGGGCTCCCCTGGTTTGAATGGTATGACGATTCGGCAATAGCGGTGGGCGCAACCGAGAAGCTCAAAGGCCTGAAAAGCGTGGCGACACTCAGCGGCGAGAAGGCAACGGTGGTGCTGCCCGAGAATGAGTCCGTCACGCCGGACAACATCGTCGTTTACAGAAAGGGTCTGCAGCCCGGACAAGTCCGGGAAGGCAGGTTTTGAGCCGAGCTGTACCGGGTAAAACTGGTTCTGAAAGGTTTGCAGAAACCCAGTAAATGGATAAAAATACCAGCACATATCCACTTTTGCTGGTATATTTATCCACATGGCACAGCCAGCACAACAGCCCAATCGAGGCCACACCATCTCAGGGGCGATCCAGGTATTCCGTGCTGCCGGTGGAATACTGCGCACACGCGAAGCCCTGAAAGCCGGGATTCATCCGCGGACGCTGTACAAGCTGAGGGACGAAGGGTACCTCGAGCAGCTGAGCCGTGGACTATTTCGGCTGGTAGATGCCCCACCGCTGAGTGAACCGGACCTCGTCACCGTCGCGCTCAAAGTGCCTGACGGCGTGGTGTGCCTGATTTCGGCACTTGCCTGGCACCAACTCACGACGCAGATTCCTCATGAGATCTACGTGGCGATCCCACGCAACGCCGAACCGCCACGAATTGACTATCCGCCAATCCGCCATTTCTGGTTCAGTGGCAAGGCCTACTCAAAGGGAATCGAAACACACGTGGTGGATCGTGTGGATGTCCGGATCTACAGCCGGGAAAAGACAATTGCCGACTGTTTTAAGCACCGAAATCGAATTGGCCTGGATACGGTTCTGGAATCTCTGAAGACATACGTCCAATCTGGACATCCCAATGTGGATAGTCTCCTGCACTATGGTGAGATTTGTCGGGTCAGGCGTGTTATGACTCCCTACCTGGAGGCCATGCTTTGACAAATCGCCCCCTGCGCAACGTGGCGGCCTCAGTCAGGCAGCGCCTGCAGAACAACGCGAAAGACAGTGGACGGCCATTTCAGGAAGTCCTGCAGTACTTCGCCATGGAGCGATTTCTGTACCGCCTCGCGCAATCCCCTCACAGCGAGCGATTCATTCTCAAAGGAGCCCTGATGTTCAATATCTGGGGCGCGCCGGTCTCGCGACCGACCAGAGACATCGATCTGCTGGCCCGGCTAAACAATGACGTTGATACACTCGTTTCCGTAATGCAGGACGTCTGCGGCCAGACGGTCGAGCCTGATGGGCTGGTATTTGATGCCGACACTCTGGCTGGCTAGGTCATCAAGGAGGACGCTGACTATTCGGGGGTTCGAATCACGCTGATGGGGTATCTCCAGAATGCTCGCATCCCGATGCAGGTTGATATCGGCTTTGGAGACGTTGTCGAGCCGGCGGCTGCGATGACAGAGTATCCCACCGTTCTTGACCTGGCCGCACCGCGTCTCAAAGCCTACCCGCGAGAGACGGTCGTGGCGGAAAAGTATGAGGCGATGGTCAAGCTTGGTCAGCTGAACAGTCGGATGAAGGACTTCTTCGACCTGTGGCTGCTGTCACGACAGTTTGAATTCGACGGCGCATCCCTTGCAACCGCGGTCTCTCAAACCTTCGCAAACCGGGAGACCGCACTCAACCCGACTCCTGTCGCCCTGACTCGACAGTTTGCCGAATACTCCGTCAAACAGACTCAATGGCGAGGATTCCTGCGTAAGGCAAAACTGGAAGTCGCACCGAATGAACTCACGGAAGTTGTGGAGTCAATCGGCGAGTTTCTGCTTCCAATAACCGAATCTCTGATCTCTGACATGTCATTCGGCAGAGTCTGGAGCCCCGGTGGTCCCTGGAGACCAATCTGAGCCAGTTCCGGATTTCATCGGGAGTGTAGCCAACCCCATGCATGCCAGCTAAACGGCGTAAGAACTGCAGACGAAGACTTCGCTGACGATGGAACGAAGTAGCTGCGGCAGATTGGCCCGGATTAGATGAGTTTAAGGCGACCTGCAATCTCCAACTGCAAATCGGGATATTGGCTCTGCACAAACTGGAGCCAGTGCTGTATCTGAACCAATCGCAAATGCTCTCGGTCGGCGGTCCAGCTGCTCTGAATTGCGATCAACTGCATCGTGCCCGGACTCCACACCGTCGACCCGCTGTCCTCTGACTGCCACAAACCTCCACCGCTGGTCCCGTACGGATCGGGCAAGGATGATCCAACGTTTGCGGGAAGCCCGAGACGCGAGTTCCCGCGCGGGACTGTCGCGTAAAAGTCGTCAGCCGGACAACACCTGATAACACAGTCCATTGAATCAGCTTCCAGACATCGCCATGAGTTGACCGTCTGCCCTGCATTTTTCGTGGTGATCGTGGTCGACGCCATGCGGCCCTGCCGGAGTTTTCAACTTCACCCGTTCCCGCGTCGTGTTTCCTGTGGTATCATTGGGGCATGATTCAAAGACTTACCAGTGAACTCGAACAGTGCGTTGCTCAGAGCCCCGACGGTGCCGTCCGTGTTGAGGGCGCTGACGGTGCCACGTACTGGATCATGTCAGACGAAGCGATGCAGATTCGACGCCACGTGCAGGTCGGCCTTGATGCGGCTGACCGCGGTGAAGTGTCAGAGTGGAACACGGATGAGCTTCTCGCAAAGGCTCAGCAGAAGCTGGATGAACGTTCCGCGTAATGCCACGCGTTGAGAAGACATCTCTGGCTGAGACGGACGTCGTTGATATCTGGGTTTACATCGCTCAGGACGACCGCGACGCGGCCACGAAGATGCTGCGGCGCATTGAGGATCGCCTGGATTCCATTGCGGCCATGCCGCTCTCAGCAGAAGCCGTTCCGTCCCTGGGCTGCGAAATGCGTCGATTCTCGGTTGGCAACTAGTTTGTCTACTACCAGCCCATTGAAGACGGCATTCGCGTGATTCGTGTTCTTCATGGGGCCCGGGAACCGGGAGAGCTGCTGTAGTGTGGGCCACCCACATGTCAGCCGAGCAAGGCGGCACAGTGTTCTGCACGACCTGACCTCTCAGGCGCAGGCCTTGGATATGGGGTACTGATCACGTTCCACATCAGGAACGATTCCGCGACTTCCAATCGAATTCCGGACACGCTGGCCTCAAACGGCATAGATCTTCCCTCAGACGGTACGTCACCGTCTGCACAGGAGACATGCCGTGGCCGACGACCTCGAATCAACCATCCGCCAGAACGCCGACGGGCCTGCGAAGGCCTCAGGCGATTCCGGCAGCATGGAACAGCACAAGCTGTCCGATCAGATCGCTGCTGACCGCTATCTGTGCACGAAAGCAGCCGCAAAGTCCAGGACCCACGGCCTGCAGTTCAACAAACTCGTGCCTCCGGGAGCCTCTTAAGTGTTGGCCTGGCTCCGAAACCTCACCCGCCGTACATCGAAGGTCGCGCTAACTGCACCACGTTTCCTGCGCGGACGCTACGACGCGGCAGTCAATGGTCCGGACACTCGCCGGCACTGGGCCAATGCTGATGGACTGTCGGCCAGTGCGGCCAACAGTCGCGAAGTCCGGCGCGTGCTCCGCAATCGATCGCGTTACGAAGTGGCCAATAACTCCTACGCCAAAGGCATCGTGCTCACACTGGCCAATGATGTCATCGGGACGGGCCCACGACTGCAGTTGCTCACCAGTGATGCGGAGGCCAACCGCCGGGTCGAACGCGAATTCTTTAAGTGGGCCCAGGCGATTGGACTGGCGGAAAAACTGCGCACCATGCGAATGGCCGAAGCCACGGACGGCGAGGCCTTCGCGATCCTCGTCAATAATGATGCACTGAACACGCCCATCCAGCTTGACCTGCGGATCGTCGAGGCCGATCAGGTCACCACACCCGAGCCCTGGCTGACATCGCAGACAAACGCCGTCGATGGAATCGTGTTCGACGACCATGGCAACCCGCTCGAATATCACATACTGCATGATCATCCAGGTGATGTGGACGCCTCACTGTCGCCAAAGTATGACCGCATTCCGGCTTCCAGCGTGATCCATCTGTTTCGCACAGATCGGCCGGGACAGCAGCGCGGTGTGCCCGAAATCACGCCGGCACTGCCGTTGTTCGCGATGCTCCGCGATTATTCGCTGGCGACTCTGGATGCCGCCAAGGCGGCGGCCTACTTCGCCGGCATTCTGTACACCGATGCACCAGCCAATGGTGAGGCGGATGCGGTTGAACCCCTGGACGAGATCGAACTGGATCGCAACCTGCTGCTGACCATGCCAGGCGGCTGGAAGATGAGTCAGCTCAGATCTGAGCATCCATCAGGGACCTATGCGGAATTCAAACGGGAGATTCTCAACGAGATCGCCCGCTGCCTGAATATGCCGTTCAACGTCGCTGCTGCGAATTCGTCGGGATACAACTACGCCTCCGGACGTCTCGATCACCAAACCTACTTCAAGGCGATTCGGGTCGATCAGTCCCACCTCGAATGCTGTGTGCTGAATCGGATTCTATCGGCATGGCTCGATGAAGCCGTGCTGTTGCCGGGATTGATTCCCGATGGTCTGGGACCGTACTCCGAATGGTCGCACACCTTCTTCTTCGACGGCCATGAGCACGTCGACCCTGCCAAAGAAGCGCGTGCCCAGGCGTTGAGGCTGGCCAGTCACACGACCACTCTCGCAGACGAATACGCACGTCGCGGTCAGGACTGGGAAACTCAATTGCGTCAGCGGGCCACTGAGATGCGGCTCATGCAGGAACTTGGACTCACGAGCGATGAGTCCCCCACAGAACAGGATTCACAGGATGTCACGGACGAAAAACAAACACCAGCACCAGCCGCTGCCTGAAGATCGTCGACTCACGCTCACCGCTGCTGATCTGCAAATCGAAGCCGCGGCGGACGACGACAATCCCCGCCAGCGGCGGTTCAGCATGGTGGCGTACACCGGTGGTCCCATGAAACTCAGCGGCTGGCGATATCCGGTCGTAGTTGACCTGAGCCGCCTGGATGTTGGTCGCCAGCGTCGACCCATTCTGCTGGATCACACCCGCGACGTGGATTTTGTGATGGGGCAGACAGATCGCATTGCCATCGCCAACCACGAATTGCAGGTCAGCGGTGAGGTTCTGGGAGACTCGGCGAAGGCCAAACAGGTGATCGCACTGAATGATCGCGGTTTCGCCTGGCAGGCGTCTATTGGGGCACGCGCAGATGAAGTCGAGTTTGTGTCTTCCGGTAAATCGGTGGAAGTCAATGGTCAGGACATTCAAGGGCCTGTGAATGTAGCCCGTCGTGCGACGCTGGGAGAAGTGAGTTTCGTGGTGCTGGGAGCGGATGAAAACACGACTGCTGAGATCGCAGCGACGGCTGAAGAACCAACGGAGGAGGTCGACATGGAATTTGCCGAATGGGTGGAGGGGCAGGGATTCACGCTGACAGCCCTTGATGATCAACAACGACAGAGCCTGACTGCACTCTACGAGACACGCGATCCGGTCAGGACCGCCGAACCAGTGGCTGATATGAGCGCCCCGGAAGACCCGGTCGCCACGCTGCGCGCCCAGCTGGCTGCCGAAGCGCAACGCGTGAATCGGATCCGCACGATCTGTAGTGCCGATCACAGAGGAATTGAGTCACGCGCCATCGAAGAAGGCTGGGACGAGACACGCACCGAACTGGAAGTGCTGCGAGCCACGCGACCGAAGACTCCAGCCATTCACACAGAGGATCGATCCGAGCACAGCACCGAGAGCATCGAAGCAGCGTTGTGTATGTCAGCCGGCTTCATCTCAGAAACGGCCTGCGGCCGCATGTTCAGCGATCGCGCCATGGAAGCCGCACTCAGTCAGGATCTGCGAGGCATTGGTCTGCATTATCTGATGCACCACGTCATTCGGGCGGCCGGGAAGAGCGTCAAACCCGGCCGGGTCGACAACGATTTCATCCGTGCGGCGATGGATGCCGACCGCAGCATTCGGGCGGCAGGCGGATTCTCCACAATCTCCCTGTCCGGCATTCTGTCCAATGTGGCCAACAAAACGATGTTGGCGTCATTTGAAGCGGTCGACAACGTGCTGAGTCAGATCGCCGCCCAGGCGGACGCCAATGATTTCAAGCAGGTCACCAGCTACCGTCTCACGGGCGTCGGTGAGTTTGAAAAGGTGGGACCTGACGGTGAAATCAAGCACGCCGCTCTCAGCGAAGAAACGTTTCAGAATCAGGTGGAAACCTACGGCACGCTGCTGTCGCTGTCGCGGCAAATGATGATCAATGACGATCTGGGAGCGTTCCTGCGCTTGCCCCGCATTATCGGCCGTCAGTCTGCCATCAAACTGCAGAAAGTCGGATTCAGTCTGTTGCTTGGCAACGCCGGTCCGTTCTTCAGCGTCGCCAACAGCAATTACTTCGATGGCGCTGACACAAATCTGCAAATCACGTCGCTGACGACGGCCGAGCAGATGTTCTTCGATCAGAAGGATGAGAACGGTGACCCCGTCTCAATCACTCCGGGTGTGCTGCTGGTGCCCACATCCCTCAAGACGGTGGCCGATCAACTGCACAACGATGTCACGGTGAACGAAACGACAACCGCAAATAGGCCGAAACCAAACCGCAACCCGCATGCAGGCAAGTTCCGTCCTGTCGCCACGCCGTGGCTGAACGCTCAATCCCTAAGCGGCAGTAGTGATACCGCATGGTATTTGCTGGCGGATCCGGCAGACGCGGCAGTGATTGAAATCATCTACCTGCGTGGTCGCCGCACGCCCTACATCGAAAGCGAAGAGACAGCCTTCAACACACTCGGGATGCAGTGGCGCGGTTACTTCGATTTTGGTGTCGCACTGCAGGAGAAACGAGCGGGCGTGAAATCGAAAGGCGCCGCGTAAACACATCACAACCCTAGTTGCCTGAGGACCTGAACACATGACAACGACAACATTTCGTCACGAAGGCGCGGCGGTCGATTACACACCGGGCACCGCGGTCGCGGCCGGTGATGTGATCGTGCAAACCGATCTGATTGGCGTGGCACGACTGGACATCGAAGCCAACCAGCTTGGGGCGTTGGCCGTCGAGGGTGTGTTCGACTTCCCCAAGGCGACCGGCGGCAGTACGGCCATCCCGGCGGGTGCGATCGTCTACTGGGACGTTGGCGACAGTGAAGCCAAAGAAGACTCCGAAAGCGGAGCCAACAAACTGCTCGGTAAGACCGTCGCGGCCGCCGGTGATAACGATGCGAGCGTCCGAGTCCGACTGAGCCAATAGGGACCTGTGAATGAACCTTCTTAAGAACGCCTCCAACTGGCTGGAAGAGCAGCGGACAGAACACGCCTCGCGGACCGTCACGTACGAACGTGGCGTCGACACCGTGGACGTCTCGGCTTCGATCGGCCGCACGATCTTCGACGTTGACAACGGGTTCGGCGTGGTGGAACGCATTGAGTCTCGCGATTTCCTGGTGCTCACGGACGATCTCACGCTCGGCGGAGGCAGGACACTCCCCGAGCGCGGCGATCGTGTGAAGGAAGTGCAGGGTGACAGCACGTTCATTTACGAAGTGATGGCTCCCGGCAAGGAGCCGCACTGGCGATACAGCGATCCGTACCGCAAAGCGCTGAGGATTCACACAAAACATGTGGCCACGGAGGGCAGCTGATGTCTGTTGTCACTGACATCGCCGATGCCGTCGCGGCGGAGATCAATGCCGGCTCATTCAGTCAGCCGGTCACCGCGACGCGCGAGTATCTGCCAGTCTTCGATCTGGCCGATATGCAGCAGCTGCGCGTCACGGTCGTACCCAAGTCGGTGACGACACTGCCCGGTGGCCGCGCGCACAACCAGCACGACTACGGCATTGACGTGGCCGTGCAGAAGAAACTCGACGCCGCTGACAACTCCGAGATCGACGACCTGATGACGCTGGTCGAGGAAATTGGAGAAGTGTTTCGCTTCAAACGGCTGGACAGTTATCCGAACGCCATGTGGCTGAAGACCGAGAACCAGCCGGTATATGCACAGGAGCACCTGCGGGAACTGCGGCAGTTTACCAGTATCCTGACCTTCACGTTTCGACTGATGAGGTGACGTGATGATCGGCATGAAACTCAACCAGACGAAAAGCCTGTTTTTCGATCGGCCGGCAGTGACGAACGCAGTCGATCGAGCCGAGCGCCGCGTGCTGTCCCGATTCGGTGCTTTTGTGCGACGCGGCGCGCGATCCAGCATTCGCAAACGGCGGGCGATCTCGCAGCCGGGATCACCGCCGTCCAGTCATACGGGACTGCTGAAACGCAACATCTTCTTCGTGTACGAACCACAACGAGCCAATGTGGTGATTGGTCCAATCCTGTTGAACGGCGCGTCGGACGCTCCCGCACTGCTGGAGCATGGAGGCAACGTGACACGACGTCGCAGGGGCAAGCGTGTGCGGATGACATATCAACCGCGTCCATTCATGGGGCCAGCCTTCGACCATGAGCGACCGCAGCTGCCGGCAATGTGGAAGGAGTCGGTGAAATGACGACAACAGAACACCTCGATGGGAAGCCGCATGAACAGGCCAATGGCTACATCGTTCTGCCCCGCTGGTTTGTGTCGTTCATCAGTTTTCTGACGTCAGTGGTGTTTGTCGGTGCGGTGCTGTGGGCGTGGTCGATGTCGAACGACGTGAGCGCCATCAAGGCAGAGCTCAAAGCGACGACAGAAATTCGCACCACGGAGCTGGCCCACATTCAGCGCCGACTTGATCGGCACGATGTGTTGCTCGATCGCGTCTTTGAACGGATCACCCCGTAATGGATGACTTCCAACCACTCGATTTGCTGGCGTGCTACGGCACGGATGCGACTGCCCGGGCAATTACCTGGCTGACGGCGTCCGCCTTTGCGCCAAAGCGATTGAAGCTGGGGCCGTCGCATGTGGCTGTAATCTGCGAGCGTTACGGATCTCCGTTGTGGCTGGAGTCGACCACCCTCTGCCCACATCCCTGCGCCGTCCAGGGATTCAAGACGGCTGGCGTGCAGGGACACCTGCCCGAAATGCGGATCAACGACTATGTGCAGGCCGGCGGTCACGTGGAGGTGTACCGGCTGTCTGCCGTTGATCGGCTTTCACAGAGCGAGTCGGAGCTGTTGACCAGAATTCTGGTGCGGCATTTCATTGGGCACCAGGTGTCATACGACCTCGGTGGCGCGTTGCTGTCGGGCACACGCTTGTTCAAACGCACGCGTCTGCTGCCGGCGGCCGACCTGAACGAATTGTTCTGTTCCGAGCTGGTCGCCAAGGTGCTGATGCGGCTCGGACGACTCAATCGAGCGAATCCCACTCGCTACAACCCCGCCTGTCTGTTGCGGCAGCTTGTTCGTGAAGGAACGTATCAGTTTGAGCGATCGCACTCACAGGAGGCGACCGCATGCTGAGAACTGTCACCACATGGATCGTCTTTCTGTGGACGGCCATCGCGTTTGGTCGAGTCGATGACGCCGTCGTGATGGTCGATGGCTGTAGTGGCGTTTGCATTGATCCGGCCGGACTGGTGCTCACGGCGAAGCATTGCGGTTTCCCGGAGACGGTGCAGGTGCGGTTCAAGCATCGGACGGTTCGGGCCACACGCATCTCCGTCTGTCGTGAAACGGAAGGTCCAGTGGTCTATGACTGCGATGGCGACGGATTTCCACACCTGCCCGTGGCCGCCACGGCGCCTCGTGTGGGGGAATGCCTGTGGTCATACGGTTATCCACGGTTGAATGGGCGTCGGGAACTCCGCGACACTCGTGGGCCGCTGTTGCGATGGGGTTCGTTTCAATACGCCGGCGGTTCCTTCAATGGCAACGTCGTGCGCATCGCTACCAGTTCCGGCTGGAGTGGCGGACCGCTGCTGAATGCCAAAGCCGAAGTGTGTGGCCTGCTCAACAGCAGTGATGGGGTCACCAGCGTATTTATTTCGTCGGCCGCTGTCCGTGACGCATATACAGAATCGCGTCACAGAACCGAACCACGGGAACCGAATACTCCTGCCGACAGAAAACCGACGTTGTACGTATTCGGCTCGATGACCTGCACGCCTTGTCGTGAATTCAAGCAGGATTACGCCAAACACAAAAACCTGCGCGACGCTCTTGATGCCGCATACACGGTTGAGTTTGTGGATATCGACAAACAGCCTGAGCTGGCACGACGTTTCAACGTCGACCGAGTGCCCGCATTCGTCATTTCCGGACGTGCCCCGATCACGGGTTATCAAGGTGCCGAAGAACTGCTGATCGCGATGGGCGTCAAACAGGCACAGCCGCCACCTGAAGATCCCACACCTGTCGCGGACTCCAACCAGCGAGAATCGACGCAGCCGGCTGAGGATCCTGCGCCACCCGAGAATGCGGAGCCAACTCCCACACCGATTCCGCCCATTGCTGAACACATTCCAGGAACTGCATCTGATAAGCCAACGCCAGCTACGCTCGACCGCATCGCCGGCGTGGCTGAGAAAGCCGTCAAGCTGGCGAAGTGGCTGGGTATCACAGGAGCCACTGGCGGAACGGCCGGGCTCATTCTTGGTTCGGTCGCCCTCTGGCGCACGCTGAGAAAACGGAAGCAACGACAACGACCCGCCCGTGATCCGCCTGACAACCAGCAGCCTGCGGTGGTGACGGTCGATACTCCGTCGCCACCGCAGGCGATTCTGCCCGACACTCGGTTCACGCCCTACGAACGTGACACGTTCGCGGAAGCATTTGTCTGGGCCGAAACCGAACTGGCCCGCAAGTATCCTGGATCAGTCGGCACACTTGAATCACTCCGTGGTCTCATCGACCAGTACCTCGCAGCGAAAGGCTTCCAACGTGCCTCGCGCTCTGACTAAGGACAGTTTCCATGAACGGACATGACGCTTTTCTCTGGTACAACGCCGGCGACTGGGGCCGATACGGATTGGCCGTCCCCAACTTTTCCGACGACACCAAATCGCAGAACGACACCATCCGTTATCTGACGGACGTGATGGGCCGCAATCTGCAGGCCATTCTGTGGCACCCGGATGCCAGTCTGCGAACGCCACCGTCGATCAACACGCTGACCCGCATTCATAAACTGTGTACGCGTGCACGTTCGATTCTGGCCGCTCGTGCCGTCTCGTCCGCAACTCTGAACATGGAACCGGCGCACGCCCTGCCGGCTCCGGAAGAGTTCCTGGTCTATCCCACTCCGTACTTCAAACTCCGGAACCAGTGGCTCAAGCAGTACGCCGGTTTGATTCTGCTGTCGCTCACCGAAGCCATGCAGCATCAGGAGAACGCACGGCCACTGGAGATCAGTGAGACGTTTTCCGGGCTCATCGGCCAATACGTGCAGCGTATCTATCGACTGATGGCCACTGAACTGTTCCGTATTCCCCTGGCAGACGCATCGCAGCCCGACTTCACCATGACCGAAGAACAACTGCGGGCTTATGACCCATCGGCATGGTTTACCAGTACCGAAATGATCGACACGGTGCCGGTGCACAACGATCAGCCCACTGAAGACGACCTGCAGGTGCTGACGAACGGCATTCCGATCAGCCACCTGCCGGTGCTCGGCCGCTGGCCCAGCGGTCCGACATCGACGTCAGCGGGAGCGAGCACGGCAACCAGTGAGTCGTTCGCTCCGGCGCCGGGTGCCTGAGACAGGATTGAACAGTGTTTGAGTATCGTGCCCGCATCCTGCGTGTGATTGACGGTGATACCGTGGAAGCTGAGATCGATCTCGGCTTCCAGGTTTCGCTGACGGCCACGCTGCGTCTGGCCGGCATCGACACACCTGAAATCCGTGGACCCGAACAGATCGAAGGACGCGCGGCAACCGAATATCTCGAACTACTGCTCGACAAACTGGCTGGCCCTGAGCGCGAGGTCTTTGTGCACACACGCCGGGATCGCACGGGTAAGTACGGGCGCTATCTGGCGGAACTCATTGTTGGGCGCTGCAACCTGAATGACGCGCTGGTGGAAGCCGGTCACGCACGAAGAATGGAGGAATCACGATGACCATCAAACTGGGCATGGAAGCGAAACTCTACCGCAACACCGGCACCTATGCCTCACCGACATGGGTGGAGATGCTCAACGTCAAGGATGTGACGCTGAACCTGGAAGCCGATGAAGCGGACGTCACCACGCGGGGCAATGCCGGTTGGCGAGCGACCATCGCGGCGCTTAAGGACGGTTCCATTGAATACGAGATGGTGTGGGACACCGCCGATCCTGACTTTACCGCCATTCAGCAGGCGTTTTTCGGCAACACCGAGATCGAATTCGCCGTGATGGATGGCGACATCACCGCTTCTGGCTCTCAGGGCCTGCGGGCCACCATGTCCATTACCAATTTCAGTCGCAGTGAAGCGCTGGAAGAAGTGATCGGCGTGAGTGTCACCGCCAAACCGACCTACGCCGACAACGCGCCGGAATGGATGACAGTGCCGTGAGGAAGGAGACGCGATCTACCACGGGATCTTTTGGTATTGCACACCTCGACGATCAAGTTCTACTTCGATCGAACCAGACCAAATTTTCCAGTCCGAAAAATCTCTGACGCCATAGACTTTAGGGGCTCCATCCGGAAGGTTGTCATCGACGGCCAAGGCGTCCTGCACTGCTCCATGCAATTTGAGAAGTCCTGATGTACTCGTCTTCGTAAAATCCATAATTCTCTTCATTGGAACCGAATGAGACTGGTTACTTCATAGTACGTAAGAATGACAACTCAATGAAAACTTTTCAGGACAATGCCGGACGAACCTGGACGGTCACCGTGAATGTGGACGGGATCAAACGCGTGCGATCCCTCGTGAACATCAACCTGCTCGATGTGCTGGACGACGGCTGCAAACTGCTGGCCGATCTGCACGACGATCCGGTCCTGCTGGTCGATGTGCTGTACTGCCTGTGCAGGCCGGACGCCGATCGCCTGTCGATCAGCGACGAAGAATTCGGTCGTGCCATGGCGGGCGACGCATTGCTGCAGGCAGCCACAGCACTCTTTGAGAGTCTCAGCGATTTTTTCCCGCAGGCCCGACAACGGGCAGCGATGAAAGACCTGCTGGCGAAGACGAACACCGTTGTCGATCGGCTGTTGGACCACGCGGAAACAACGCTGAAAGAGTTCGATCCGGCATCCGTGGCAGAGACTGCTATCGCCTCATTTGGGAACTCGCCGGCGTCATCGGCTGCGACCCCGGACCCATGACGTTGCGGGAACTGGTGTGGATGGCCGAAGCCCGCAGTCGAGATCACTGGAATCACACATCCGCAATTCTCGCGCTGACGGCCAATACACATCGCGACCCGAAGAAATCAAAAACATTCAAACCCACCGACTTTCATCCCCATACCCATCATCCACCGGAACAACTGTCGACCGTTCCCGTCAGCGTGCTCAAACAGGTGTTTGTTGATCGGCAGGCAGGAAAGTGATTCATGGCCACGGCAACCGGGATTCGCGCAGGACGAGCGTTCGTCGAATTGTTCGCTGATGACTCGAAGCTTGTGCGCGGTCTGAAGCGATCGCAGCGCCGGTTGCAGACCTTTGGGGCCTCGGTTCGTGCCATCGGAGCGAAGATGTTCGCGGCCGGATCGCTGGTGGCCGGTCCATTGTCACTGGCGGTTAAGGCAGCGAGTGACATGGAAGAAACCATGAACAAGTTCAATGTCGTGTTCGGTGACAACGCGACGGTCGTGAAGGAGTGGGGAGATGATTTCGCTGGACAGATCGGCCGTTCGAAGAAGCAGGTGGCCGACTTTCTGGCCGGTACGCAGGACCTGCTGGTGCCCATCGGGTTCGAAGCCGGCGCGGCACGCAATCTCAGCAAACAACTCACCGGTCTGGCGATCGATCTGGCCTCGTTCAACAACATGGCGGACGCCGATGTCCTGCGGGACCTGCATGCCGCGCTGACTGGTTCCGGTGAAGTGATGAAAAAGTACGGCGTGCTGGTCAGCGAAGCGGCCGTGAAACAGGAATTGCTCAATCAGGGGATCGACAAGAGCAGCGCCACGGAGCAGCAGAAGGTGATGGCTCGGCTGGCAATCATCCTGCGCGGCACCACGGCTGCACAGGGCGACGCAATTCGCTCGGCCGGATCATTTGCCAATCAAATGAAGGCGTTGCAGGCCAAAGTCAGCGATGCGGCCGTCGAGATTGGTTCGGCACTGCTGCCGGTGGTCACACCGCTGATTACCAAACTGGCCAACGGTGTGAAGATTGTGGCTGCCTGGATTAAACAGAATAGCAGCCTTGTCGTGTCCATTGCGAAGGTCGCGGCCGTGGTGCTGGCCGCGGGTGTCGCCTTCATTGCGATTGGAACGGCCGTGTCGGGGTTCGCCACCACTCTGGGAGTCATCGGTTCGGTCATTTCCGGTGTGGGAACAGCAATCGGCATTCTGGGGTCAATGGTGGTCGCACTTCTGTCGCCCATAGGGCTGGTGATTGCCGGTATCGGCGCCCTAGCCGCTTATTTGATCACTTCGACCGATGCCGGTGGTCAGGCGTTGGCATGGCTGGGTGGTCGGTTTGGTGCGTTGAAAGACACGGCGCTGGCCGCCTGGAAAGGAATGGGGGACGCACTGGCGGCCGGGGATCTGGGGCTGGCGGCAAAAGTTCTCTGGCTGACGTTGAAGATGGAGTGGCAGAAAGGTGTCAACGCGCTCAATCAAGTATGGGTCAAGGTGAAGGAGTTCTTCCTCGCGACATGGACCGAAGCGGTCTTCGGAGCGGCGAAGATTGCCACCAATGCGTGGGCTGGATTGCAGGCCGGCTGGACAGAGACCGTCGATGTCATGCGCGATGCGTGGTCACTGTTCACCACCTTCATCGCGAAGAACTGGAACAGTGTGGTCGGTTTTCTGAAGAAGGCGTGGCAGAAACTCAAATCGCTGGTCACCGGCGAAGACTCCTCCGCGGTCCAGAGCCAGATCGATGAAGAAACATCGCGGATGAATCGTGAGGCCGATGAACGCCGTGATCAGGAGATCCTCGAACGCGAACAGCGTCGCCGTAACCGGCTTTCCGAAATTGCAGTCCCGCGAACCGGGGC
>JBDOMX010000475.1:0-4522 GCA_039831615.1 Planctomycetaceae bacterium | reverse complement strand
GTTCACCCGTGGCGGAATCTGCGGGCCAGGTAACGTTCGTGCTGGCCGTGTGGTGACGTTTCCGTCCCAGGCTGAAACGATGCTGGTCGTGTCGCCCAGAACGCGAGCCGGGCCGGCAACTAACGAGAACACATCATCAACCACGATATGGTGCGCCAGCTTGTTCGTTCGACCGGAATAGTCCTGGCCGGCATCGGCAACTCGGGAAATGACGTTCAGCTTCCGCCCAGCCATCCTTGTGGTGACATGCGAATAATTAACCGGATTCAACACCGCCTTAGGGTCGTTCAGCGGGAATGCGTGTCGGTATCCGCTCATCGACTCCAGCCGTTCCGCCATGTTGGCGCCCATCCCGGCGGTACTAACGACGGTGCAAAAGCCGCGGCTTCCCTGCTTCAGGCCCTTTGCTGCTGATGTGTAGATAATTTCTTCGATCACCGATTACTCCTTCAAACAAGACCAGCGTTTTTCAATCAGCGGGCCTTGTCGGTCGCCTGCGTCTTGCTGGAGAATGTTTTTCCGATCATGCCAGGCATTGTCCTATGGATGGCGTATAGCAGCGGGACGTCAGACCAGATGGGAGAAATCTCGCTCGGCAACACACCCAGCGGCAGCCGTGGCGGATCACCGACTGGTTCGGCCCCTTGCAGTTCACGTGGCGAGCAGCCGAGTGCACTGACCGGGATGTAGATCACATCTTCAGAAAATGCTTCCGACGTGGATACTATTTCCGGTGCCAGTCGGATCAGCAGCTCTCTGAAATTCGCGGATATACTCTTTAACTTCCGGACATCCAGCTGATGTAGACCCTGTCGTAGTTCCGGCAGGATCCATTTTCGTTTTAGAGTGGCGCTGCCGGCCAGGGCTGCCCAGGCGTCGTACTTCGAGAGCACAACAATCAGCGGCCTTTTATCCCGCTCATCCAGTCCCAACCCCAATTCGCCACGGATGCGGCGAGTCGCTTCTGCCAATATGTGGTCCTGCCGATAACTGACGAGGTCGTTGTTAATCTGAGGGTCCGCCGTCTTTCCTCGACAGGCCTTCCGAAACTGTGGGTGTTGAGTCGGGTCAAAAACAAACATCAGGGCCTTTGAGACAGCAAGGTGTCGAGTTCCCGGGCTGTTAGCGGTTTGTGCCCCGGGAAGAAAGTGCTCACCTGCGTTGTCGTACAGGCAGATTGCCCGACCGTTCTTATCAATCTTCTCCACTTTTGGGTGCTGCGACATTAGTCGCATACGAAAGACAAATGGCCGCGGCAGAAGCATGGTGCGGCCGTGTTCGATTTCCACCTGTTGGTACAAATCGCCATCAAGTTCCGTCTTCGGCAAGGCGACTGGCTTGTCCTCCCGAGCATTAACAAACAGAGTCTCTTCGTATTCGTGCAGTTTTTCGTTGGCCACCGGATCTGAGTCTTCGAAACTGATTGCAAACTGCTGCGACAGAGTCGTCCGCAATGCCCAAATCGACGACGAAAGAAAGTAGGACTTCCCGGAACTGGGTGAACCCAGAATTGAAAAGAACGTCGGCGGGAGTTCAACGAGATCTCGGGGGATTATCAGGTGACATTGCGGGCACGCGATTTCGGAACACTCCTCCCCCATCGAATCCACCGCTTGACCGGAGATCCCAAAGTGCGTCGGCAGAAACCTTCGTTGACCGTCTGGGATTTTCGGATCGTCCCGCAGATTGGGATGAGCGGCAACCCATTTGATCTCATGTGACCGAGACTTGTGCCAACAGTGCGGGCATGTGATTCGGGCAAGAGTTCTGCGTTTCCCGTTAGAAGGTGTCATAGACAGCGAGTATTGAAGAGGGCGGCGGGGGCATTGTGAATTGCACGTCATTGACAACAAACCACAACGGTGGGGCATACAGTTTGCCGAACTACACGACGAATACAATCGTCTTCTAACGGGTCGAGCCGGACTTGAATTAATTCGAGGGTATGGCGGACGTCCATTTCGTCAGACGATGACGTTGGCAATGTGCTTCAGGCAGGGTCACGGCCCAATTGTTAGCGCATCCCAGCACTGACAACAATAAACGCCTCGTGCAGCTGAAATGTTGGGAGTCGCTCGGTCGATCCCGCCTCGAAGACGTCATTCGGCGTGGCAAGGGATTAGCCGAACAAATGAGCAGCGAGTCCGCGTCGGGCGAACAGCTATTTGCTGAGTTCCGGAATGCCCAACAGCAACCGCAACGCTTCACCTTGACGTTTGTGGTTGTCGAAGAGTTTCGTTGACTTCTCACGGAACGTCTCAACAGTTCCCCGAGGATTATCTACATAACTCCTCAGCTCAACATAGTTTGCCCAGAAGTCCACGAATCGGCCTTTGATTGAGTTGGATAACGTGCTGTCGGAACTCACCTCGGCAACGTCTGGTTCGAGATCTGAGAAGCGTAGGCGATATCGCATGAAACCCGAATCGCTCAGATTTTCGCGGACTTTATCAACTTCTTCTGACGCATCAGTTCCGTTCTTCAACGCGCGGGTAAAAGCAGACAAATATATCTCCATGGCTCGGCGGTGGAGGTTGGCTGCTCGATTTATCCTGATGAAAACTGCACGAGCTCGATGGTTAGCACGCTGTTCGTCAATCTGCTCGACCGACTGTGATTGACAGATAGATGCCGCTTCTGACAGGGCATCAACGGGTTCACAGAATGCTATGCCCTCAACCGTTCGAAGACGTAATGTCACTATACCGATGACATGTCCGTTCATGTCAATAACGGGGCCGCCGGAGTTCCCGGGATTGATGGAGATGTCGAGCTGCAGGAATTCCTTGCCATCGATTCGAGTGTGCGTACTCACAAGGCCACGACTCACTGCGTTAATAAGACTTCCGTTATCAGTGGGAACACCTGGATTCCCGATGGCAACTACTTCCTCTCCCTTAGGCACATGAGATGTAGGGGCCAATGAAATCGGAGGAATTGTGGTTTCCACGGAAAGTATCGCCAAGTCGTGTGAGGGATCGACGTACAGGAGTCGCGGAGTATATGGCCCCTGAGCATCATCTGTCGCAGAGGGGAAACGGACCTTTAAGTTTTTGACTAGTTCCAAATCGATGACGTGCCGATTCGTGGCCAAGAGTCCTTCGCCAATGAGAAACCCCGTGCCGGACCCAAACTTCCCCTCTATCGAAGCGACAGCCGGCTCAGTTGACGCGACAATGTCAACAATGGTTTTTGGGGGGGGGACTCCATCATCTGCGACAGAGTTCTCTGTTGGTGTTGGGGCCAGCATATCACTCGCCGCCTTTTCGTCGCTTGGGGCGGGGGCATCTTCCGTTGCAGCTGAGGCCGCCTCGGCTCTTGTGTCCGGCACAGGCGATGAACTGACTGTCGGCGACGGTAGCTCGTCGTGACTTGTGGGGCGGTCGCTAAGCACCGTCCGAAACAGCACCAACAGGATCCCAACGCAAAGCACGAATGCCACACCAATAGTCAACGCAGAATCCCGAGACAGACCAGAATTCCTGACATGAGGGGATGCCTGTTCCCAGAGTCTGGCGGCTGTGTCGAGTAGTGTTTTACCCGATGTAGCAGGAACATCGACTACATTGGTTTCTTCGCCGTCCTGTGTAGTCGTTTTTGTCGTTTGTGCTTTGGGACTGACTTGCGCATTAAGTCCATTTACTTGATTAGCACGTTTCCAATGCCCATTCGCACCTCTTCGTACGAAGGTGCCGTCGTTAATGGTGCCGGTCTTCGCCAAGTACCAGAGTTCGGACTGCGTGAAAGGGCCGGACACTGCCGTTCCTTTGCGATAGTACCATTCAGCAGACATGGCCAGCTCCGACGAAATATTTCGGAAGACGATTTGTCTTTCGCGATACTAAAGACACTCAACGATCATACACCAAGAAGTGGGAAATTCCATGGCTGCAGGTTAACAACGCCAATGCCTGAACTGAATCTTCCGCATGCTCGTCGCCACTTGCACAATACCGATTGGGATACGCCGAAGCAATACATGGCCGCTGTGCCTGATTCGTTCTTGACGGCGTTCACCAGAACATCGAACAGAATCAGCGAGCCACGCCCTTTCTGATTCAACGGCATTCCTACCGGCCAGGGAATGAGAGCGTCCGACTGTCGGATGATCCTCACTGTGCCGCGAATTTCGCACGAGACTTCATCGCCGAAGTCGTACACAGGTTGCGTGTATGGACCGAAGTGCAAGCGGCAGCGTTCGTGGGCGGGAAGCATGCAAACGATTGCACCGCCAGCTGACGACGTTGGCAAGCGTGATGCAACTCATTTCCAGACGACTCGTTGAGAATCTTCCGGGCCACATCTGTACGGCCTCGGGCGTCCTCCACGTAGTATTTAACCGATGCCTTACTTGACAGTTCGCTGACGCCGCGGTGTACTGGGCGGTGTCGGCATGCCTGCCGCCACATGGATCGCAATTCGTTATCCGACTGACTCGACAAGAACACGTAACGGTAACGCAATGAGTAACCCCACCAGATTAATACGAATCATAGTTGGAATACTTCTTCTCTCGACCGCT
>JBDOMX010001201.1:302-4525 GCA_039831615.1 Planctomycetaceae bacterium | reverse complement strand
AAACTTGCGAAACCGAACTCTCCTCGCACAAAACAGCCGCCATATTGTGCCGATGCTGCCGGTTTTTCTTTGGAATCGATCCGCTTGTGAGTGACTCGTGAACCACAGACGCGTTCTGAGTCCGCATCACCGATTTTCGGGAACCGTGTCTCCAAACTGCCGAGACATTGGTGTTGCAGGAATCACACGACTATTATCGCGCGCGAATCGGCATTGCTGATCCCCTCGATGCCCCAATCCGTTGCACTTTTGAGTGACCGGTGCTGCCAGGACGGCTTTGCAATCGACGGACACCAACCGGCGATCGTGTTTGGAACAGCCACAACCAGACGCACTGTGCTGCAGAAATCAATATACCAGCTATGGACGAACTCCAGCACGAATGCGGCATCGCAGCCGTGTATCACCTTGACACAGGTCCGGTCAGTGACCTGGTACCATCTGAAGGCCCCGGCGCGACGTCTCGATTCGTGCCACGTATGCTGCTGGATATGCAGAATCGTGGCCAGCTGGCGGCTGGCTTCACGACCTGGAACCCATCCCGCAGCCAGATTATTGACACTCACAAGGATGTGGGCGGCGTCGCTGAAGTGTTTCGAATGAACCACTCCGAGCAATTCAAACGGCTGATGCAGGAATATGCCGGGCGTGCGGCCATCGGTCATGTTCGTTACGCAACCTGCGGGCCGGACGACCGCAGCTATGCTCAACCTTTCGAGCGACACCACATCGCGCGTTCCAAGTGGTTTAGCTTCGTCTTTAACGGACAACTCGCAAACTACCAGAATTTGCGCAGCGAGATTCTCGAAACGACCGATTTCCATCTCACGCGTGCCACCGACACGGAGATCCTCAACCATTTGATTTCCCGAAAACTATCCGATTCGCCAGGCATCTCGGGGATTGAGATTCTTCGCGAACTGGCAGAGGAGCTGGATGGAGCCTGGAATCTGGCCTTTCTGAATGCCAACGGTGACATGTTCGTATCGCGAGACCCCAGAGGAATACGTCCGCTGTGCTACGCCGTTAAAGATTCACTGTTTGCCGCCGCAAGCGAAAGCGTCGCGCTGACCCATCTCGGTTTTGAAAAGGACGCCATTCGGAATGTACCGCCGGGATACGCTCTCCTGGTCGACAATGAAAACGGTGTTCGGCTTGAGAAATACGCCGAAGCCGGCAAGCCATCGCACTGTTTTTTTGAATGGATTTATTTCGCCAATGCAGCCAGTACGTTCGACGACGCGGGCGTCTACCTGTCCCGGAAACGCCTCGGTGAACAGCTGGCCCAAAGGGAAGACGTGCCACTTGACGATCAGACGATCGTGGTCCCCGTCCCGGACACCGCAAAAGCAGCTGCCGACAGCATGGCTTACAAACTGGGAGTCCCGTCGCAGGAAGGCCTGCTGCGAAACCGTTACATTGGCCGAACATTCATTGAAGGATCGGATCGGGCTGACAAGGTGCGCATGAAGTACACGGCACTGCCGGAAGTGTTGGAGGGAAAACGGGTGTTGCTGGTTGACGATTCCATTGTCCGCGCGACCACACTCAAAGAACTGTTGAAGCTGCTGAGAAAATCAGGCAGAGCACGGGAAATCCATGTACGCATCGCCTGCCCCCCTATTATTGCACCGTGCTTCTACGGGATCGATATGTCGACGGTGGAGGAGTTATTTGCCCCCGGGCACATGGACGGACCAGAAATGACGAAAGCAGACGAGCGCCGCATGGCAGATGCAATTGGTGCCGACAGCCTGCGGTACCTCCCTGTCGAATCGCTGGCACAATGTGTTGGACTGCCGCAGGACCATCTGTGCCGTGCATGCGTTACCGGAGAATATCCAACTCCTGCCGGGGAAACCCAGTATCAGCTGGCTCTGGACCCGAAAACGCGTGGGCGCACCTACGATGTCAGATAACAGCGACGGGCAATGTCCGGTTCCCCCGGCAGGACCGGGTCCCCGACACCATTCGCTGATCCCGCCCGATTTCAATGTTCCTGCAGATTTGATCTCTCGACCGCGGTGATCTTTTGCAGAATGGCCAGAACGCGTGGCCACCACATTGTCAGCTGAATTCCCAGGGCAATCCCCAACAGATTTGCGGCGAGATCAAGCGGGTCGCAGACACGTCGCGGGATCATCGTCTGCAGCAGCTCAGTCATGACTGCGTGCGTGATCACTGATCCGACCAGCGCCCGCTGCACTCGCGATTGACAGTGCGACACCAGCGGTATCAGAGTCACTGTGATGATCGTATAGACACTCAGATGAATCAGAAAATCATCGATGCGGCGAATGAATCGAAAGGACGTGTCATCAGTGGTTGCAAGAGGATTGGTGGAAAGCAGACTCCAGGACACGAGAACAAGCAGCGCCGCAGCAATGACCGTATGCAGCAGCCACAGGCACGGTCCCGGATGAAAACTTCGAGGCAGCATGACGGACTCAGGTGTAGAACGGACTCCGGAACGCGAAACGAACCGGCCGTCTGAATCGCGAGCTGCACATTTCAGGGACAGCCACCATGTCTATACGTCGCTGATTTAACGATGCCAGCCTCCCACAAACACTCGCCGACGATTTGTCCGCACTCCCCCATACCGGAACGTCATATTCTGTACGTTCTGCGCAACCGCTTCACACGGATGGGTAGATTCACCAATCGTTCGCAACTGATTCGCCGGTCCGGCAGTGTGGCCCTGCCGGCGTCCGTTGGGCCAATCAGCCACCGAGCAATCTGTACAGTCCCTACGGTGGCGCCCTTCGCCAACAGTGATGCAGATTCGCCTTCCAACGCAGACCGGATTCTTTGACCAGGCGCTGCTTATGGGATATGGGTTCAACGGGTTGCGGCAACTCCACACCTGAGTCATCACGGACCAACTGCTGCAATCCGGACATTTACATTGATCGGCAGGCTCGCGTCATACGACAGTCGTGCCGATCGGGAGCTTCTGATGTCTGAAATCACTACATCACCATCACCTTTGCTGCGTCGCAACTGGCTGCCACTCCTGACTCCGGTTTGGGATTCGGCCGCAGAACCACTGCTTGGTGCATGACGGACTTCCGTTGGTTTGCGGCAGTGGCCACGACTGCGATCTCCGAATCTCGTTGTCTGGAGTGTCTGATCGGCACTGCGAACTCGAATTCAGATACGGCGTCCTGAGAATCGTCCAGCTGTACTCGTCCGTCTGGGTCAACGATGTCCCGGTTCGTGCAGGGGCGAAGATCGTTCCAGGTGACCGTGTCGCCATCGGATCAGCAACGTTTCGCGTTGAACAGCTGTCACCGGAAGCAGCAGAGCCTGGGTACCCACAGCTGTCGTTCGGAATCCAGAACGCCGCAGGAACGGGTGCTAACCGACGCAAAACCGGCGAACCTCACAATCCGCATGCCGAGCGGCTTCAGGAGTGGAACAGCGGCCTGCAACAGCGCAGTGAGGATCTCTCGCAACAGGCCACGCGTCTGGATGAAGGATTCAACCAACTCCTTAAGTCACAGGCGGAGTTCGAACATCGCGCTCATGAACTTGAAGCCGCTCACGAATCACTTCGGAACGAGCGATTCTCTCTGGAGCAGAATCGTCATAAGGTTCAGGCGGATCAGGAACGTCTCCGGGTGCAGACCACTGAACTGGCACAGCACCGGCACGAGTTTATTACGCGGGAAGCCGAGCTCAACAACCGTAGTGAGGAGCTGAAGGCGCGTTCGGATTCTCTTGCAGGCAAGTCAGAGACACTGTCTGAGCAGGTTTGTCTGCTGGACACACAGCGGTGTGCCCTCGAACAGAAAAACGCCGCGTTCGAAACTGAACGGGCAAGTGACCGCGAACAAATCGCTGCCGAACAGGCCGCTGTTCGAGAACAACACCTGCAGCTCCAGGAGCAGCTCCGCGAGTCTGAGGATGCGCTGAGAGTCTTACAGGAGAAGCGGCAGAATCAGGAAGCGGACTGGGGACAGCGTCAGAAAGAAATTGCAGAGCAGGAACTCAATCTGCAGACTCAACAGGAGGAGCACCATCGCAATCTGTCAGAATTGGCGCAACAACGAAATGCCCTTGAGACACAGATTACTGAAATTCAGGGACGAGAAGAACAGGCTCAAACCAGCGCAGAAAACTCCCGGCAACGCGTGGCTGAGTGTGAGGCACGAGAACAGTCACTTAAAGAGGCATTCGGACAGCAGGAGCACGCCGCTGAAGCTCTGCAGCAGCAGGAA
>JBDOMX010001201.1:0-292 GCA_039831615.1 Planctomycetaceae bacterium | reverse complement strand
AACGCGCCGTTTCTCTCGACGAGCAGCACGCACTCGTTCAGGAGCAGCTCCGCGCCTCGGAGGAGGCCCTGTCAGCTTCACAACAGAAACAGCAGGAACAGCAGGAACTCGACCTGCAGACGCAGATCGAACAACATCAGCAGGCCCATCACGAGTTCGAGCAGCTGCAACTGGCCCTGGAAGCACGGACCGTCGAGCTGCAGGAACGTGAAGAACAGAGTCAAACCAGCGCAGAAAACTCCCGGCAACGCGTGGCTGAGTGTGAGGCACGAGAACAGTCACTTAAGGAGGC
>JBDOMX010000792.1:0-4527 GCA_039831615.1 Planctomycetaceae bacterium | reverse complement strand
GAAAATCCTACGGCTTCCGCACGCAGAATGCATACGAAACAGCCCTCTACCACAACCTTGCAGACCTACCCATGCCAAACTTTACCCACTGTTTCTTCTGAGGAGGCTTAAAAACAGATGACTCGAATCGTCGCAAACGATACGCTTACGCCGGGATTTCCCTGTGTACGCAACCCATCCCACAACAGCCGCCGCCGATGGCAACCGGAGCCTCCAATGGACAGACCGACAGGACTCAACCGTCGTCAGATGCTTCTCGGGACACTTGCCGCTGCCGCGACGACATCAGTCGCGGCAGCGCCTGCAAAGAAACGGTTGCTCATTGACACCCATCTGGAAGTCTGGACCCTTGACCCGAAGTTCCCCTTCAATCACCCGGAGGCCGGCAGCAAGCTGAATGTAAAGATTGCGGCGCCGATCGAGAACCAGGTAAAACAGATGGAGGACTTCGGCCTGCAGTACGCCGTGCTGGTTAATCCCCGCTACTTCGGCTGGGACAATTCCTATATCGCCCACTGCGTGAAAAGTTATCCCCAACTCTTTGTCGGGCATGGGCTGCTGGATCCGGAAGATCCCGGGGTCGCCGATAAGCTCCGCTACTGGGTGCAGGAGCGAGGACTTCACGGAATGCGATTCAGTCCGATCTATCATCCGAAGTCGACATGGTTGAATTCACCCGATCATTACCCACTTTGGCGCGAAGCGGAGAAGCTGGGCGCGGTGTTCAATTACTATATCGCTCCGCATCAAATGCCGATGCTGGAGGAGATGGCAGGCAGATTTCCCGGCGTGAAGATTGTGGTGGACCACGCGGGTAAGCCCGATTTGAAAGCGAAAGACTGCTGGCCGGAGTTCCGAAAGATGTTTCGACTGAAGCGATTTCCACAGGTATGGATCAGTAATTCTGAACCCTACGAAATGTCCGAAATCAAAAAGTATCCGTACGAGGATACATGGCCGTTCTATAAGGCCATTTACGAGGAATTCGGTCCGCAGCAACTCGTGTGGGGAACAGGCTACCCACGACCACGATGGGAACTGCCAATGGATAAGGAACTTGAGTTTGTGGACAGGTATTGTGATTTTTACAGCGACGCAGACCGCGAGCTCCTGCTGGGGCAGAATGCATTGCGGATCTGGAAGTTCCCAGGGACGTCCTGACTCACGAACACCTCGTAAACTTCAAGCCAATTGCCATCCGCTGGCGGATGTGATTCGTGGCTGATATAAGTGTTGGGTCATCAATCCATAACTGGAAAGCACGGTGATGGACCTCACGAAAAACAAGTTGCTGCGTGTCTACCGCGTAATGAAAACGATCCGTGAGTTTGAGGAACGGGTCCACCTGGAGTTTGCTGCGGGAGAGATTCCAGGATTCGTCCATCTCTACGCCGGTGAAGAAGCAAGTGCTGCAGGCGTGTGTGCAGATCTGTCCGATGACGACTACATCGCGTCAACGCACCGAGGACATGGGCATTGCATCGCCAAGGGTGTCGACGTCCACGGGATGATGGCGGAACTTTTTGGTCGCAGCACCGGACTGTGCCGTGGCAAAGGAGGATCCATGCACATCGCGGACCTGGACCTGGGCATGATGGGTGCTAATGGCATTGTCGGCGGCGGACCACCACTCGTTTGTGGTGCTGCTCTCGCAGCGCAACGGGCAGGGAATGGCAACGTTGCCGTGGCGTTTGTCGGCGACGGAGGATCGAATCAGGGCACAACATTCGAGAGCCTCAATCTTGCCAAGATTTGGAACCTGCCCGCCATTTTTGTCGTCGAAGATAACGGCTACGCAGAAGCAACCTCATCGCGATATTCGATCGGCGCAGAGAGCAATGCCAAACGTGCACAGGGATTCGGTCTGCCTGCCGTGCGTGTCGACGGGCATGATTTCTTTGCCGTCCATCAGGCGGCTGGCGAGGCGATCGAACGTGCCCGACAGGGTGGAGGTCCGTCGCTCCTCGATTGTCAGCTCAACCGGTACTACGGCCATTTCGAAGGCGACGCACAAACATACCGCGGACCGAACGAAACGAAGAACCTCCGCGAGGTTCGGGACTGCCTCATGCTGTTCATCGATCGCGTCACACGGGAGAACGGTGTGTCACGTGCTGACCTGGAATTGATCGATCGGAATATCGCAGAATTGATCGACGATTCCGTTGCGGCAGCAAAGGCGGCACCGAAGCCGGATCCGGAAGAGCTCCTCACTGATGTCTACGTTTCGTACTGATCGACGCATTCACATTTGGACACGGATCGAAACGGACACGAGCTGATTCATTGCGAGTTCAGGAGAAACACAATGGCCCGCACATTGACCTATCAACAGGCGATCAACGAGGCCCTTCACCAGGAAATGGCGCGCGACAACGCGGTCATCCTGATGGGAGAAGATGTCGCAGGCGGGCAGGGTGCTGATGGTGAAATGGATGCATGGGGCGGCGTCCTGGGCGTCACGAAAGGACTCTATGCCAGCTATGGCGACCGCGTGATGGATACACCGATCAGTGAGTCAGCATTTATCGGAGCGGCCATCGGAGCGTCGACTGCAGGTCTGCGACCTGTCGTCGAGCTGATGTTCAATGATTTTCTCGGCGTTTGCTTCGACCAGATTTTCAATCAAGCGGCAAAGTTCCGCTATATGTTTGGTGGCAAGGCCAGGACTCCGGTCGTGATTCGCACAATGATTGGCGCGGGATTTCGAGGCGCAGCCCAACATTCGCAGTCACTCTATTCGATCTTCACACATATCCCCGGCTTGAAATGTGTCGTACCGTCCACGCCATACGATGCCAAAGGACTGTTGATCTCAGCAATTCGCGACGACGATCCTGTGATCTTTTGCGAGCACAAGAGACTCTACCAACTTGAAGGCGAAGTGCCTGAGGAGTCGTACACGATTCCGTTCGGAGAAGCAGAGATCGTGCGAGACGGGACTGATGTCACGATCATCACACTTTCCGAGATGGTCCACGAATCCGTCAAAGCGGCCGAACAACTGGCAACGGAAGGAGTGGATTGCGAGGTGATTGACCTGCGAACAACATCGCCGCTGGATCAGGAAACGTTGATCGACAGCGTCGAGCAGACGGGTCGCGTTGTGGTTGTCGATGAAGCGAACCCTCGCTGCAGTATGGCAACCGATATTTCGGCGATGATTGCTCAGGAGGCATTTGCGGCGCTCAAGGCGCCGATCAAAATGGTGACGGCGCCACACACCCCGGTGCCGTTCAGTGATGACCTCGAAGATCTTTACAAGCCGAACGCAGAAAACATCATCTCGGCCGTCCGCGAAGTCTCGGAGTACCAGACGTGGGCCACCACCGCATCGACAAACTGACCATGCCCCAATGGGGTTTCGCGATGACTCAGGGACGAGTCGGTGAATGGCTGGCCGCTGAGGGTTCTGAGATATCGTCCGGCGATCAGGTTCTGGAAGTTGAGACCGACAAAGCAATTGGTGTCGTCGAGTCTCCCATTGCGGGCATCCTGCGCCGTCATGTGGCGCAGCCAGGTGAGGAAATCCCGGTCGGTGGACTACTGGGGATTGTCGCAGATGCCTCGGTACCGGACGATGAGATCGATCGGTTTGTGGAAGGGTCCATCGTTGCTGGAGCCACTAAACAGACCGAGTCACTTGAACCCACCCCCGAATTCGTCCAGGTCGGCGACCGGACAATTCGCTATCTCCGGCAGGGGAAGGGCGGGTCGCCCGTGGTGCTCGTGCACGGATTCACCGGCAATCTGAACAATTGGCTGTTCAATCATGCCGCGCTGGCAGAAGAAAGAACGGTTTGCGCGTTAGACCTTCCCGGTCATGGGTTGTCATCGAAGGATGTCGGTGACGGTTCCATTGAGACGCTTGCCGGCGTGCTCTGCGACTGGATGGATGCGCTGAAACTGCCACCTGCTCATCTTGTTGGCCACTCCCTGGGTGGAGCAATCGTTCTGGACACGGCATTCCGGCATCCCGAACGATTGTTGTCGTGTACGCTGATCTCAAGCGCGGGGCTGGGATCGGAAATTGACGTAGATTATCTCGACGGCGTGGTAAAGACTGACCGCCGCAAGCAACTGAAACCCTGGCTGGAACGACTCTTTGCCGATCCGGATCAGGTGACACGTCAGGCAGTGGACGATCTGCTTAAGTTTAAACGCGTGGATGGTGTGCGCGATGCATTGACCACGATCACTGGTCAATTGACAGCAGACGGTCAGCAGTCCGTTGTTTTTCGTGACCACCTGAATCAACTTAACATGCCGGTCCTCGTCGTCTGGGGTGAACGTGACCAAATCATTCCCCACCAACATGCCGCAGATCTCCCCGAAGGCTGGCAGGTCAAGGTGCTCGCAGAATGCGGTCACATGGTGCAAATGGAAGCCGCACTTCCCGTGAACAAGCTGGTCGCCGACTTTATTCGCCAATGCTGTCAGACTGGCAGAAAGTGAGTTCGGTACATCCGGTCGTTCCGCCGTATCATCGTCGAATGACGGAAAAGAGCGGCAGGACCGGACTGAGTC